>JAYRNS010000420.1:0-7338 GCA_041912075.1 Anaerolineae bacterium | reverse complement strand
TGGGGATTGGGGGCTGGGGGTGTGGATGGGTCAGGTGGTGCGGGGCGGGTACGGTGGGGCGGGTCGGGTGGGGCTGTCGCGAGAGGTTGGGATGCGGTCGAGGTTGACGATGAGCGGACGTTGGTTATAATACGTCCAGAGCGATTTTGGGTTTGGGAGAAAAAGCGTGAGTGATTCCTCTGGTGGGTGGCGGGGTGGTCTGAGTACCGTTCTGATCGGGGCGGGTGTGTTGATCTTGATCGTCACTGGCGCGGTCTGGCTGCAAAGTCGCCTCACGGAACGGAGCCTGGCCGCGGAGCGTTATCTGAGCACCACACCGGAAGCGTCCCTGGCACTCCCCCAGCTCACACCTACCGTTACACCGCTGCCGCTGGTGACGCCGACCCCGACGCCGATGCCACCCGCGGAACCGGTAGTTCGCCTGCAAATCCCACGTCTAGAGGTCGACCGGGCTGTGATTCCCATCGGCATGCGCCCCGACACGAACGGCAGTCTGGTGTGGGATACGGATGCGTTGTTTGCCAACCGCAGCCGCCCCGACCTGGTTGGCCAGCTGGTCGGCTCGGCCAATCCCGGTCAGAACGGCAACGTCATCCTGACCGGGCACAACTACAACCAGGGTCGCTACAACTGGAAAGGGGTGTTCGTTAATCTGGCAAGCCTGCAGCCCGGGGACGAGATCGTGGTCGATGTGCAAGGTGACAAGCGGTTCATTTATCGCGTGGCGAGCGTGAATCAGGTGCCCTGGCGCGAGAAGTCGGACGCCGAATGGGCCCGGCACGTGCAGTTTCTGGGTGCTTCCGATCGTGAACAACTGACACTGGTGACCTGCGGTGGCGCGGCGTTTTACCCATTTCCAAATCGCGTCTACGTCGTGGCTCACCTCGCACCGGAAGCAGCGCCAGGAGGCGAGGAATAGCAGTTGGCCGGCCTCAACCGTCACGCCGCTATCTGCTGGATACGCCCTGTCTCGTGCGTGTCATACTCACCCAGGTGATCCAGCATGGTTCGCGCGGCGTCTGATGCGAGCCATTTGGCCAGGGTTTGCATCGCATGTGTCTCCCACGTCTCGCGGCGCATGACCAGGTCATAACGTTCGGCGGTGAGGGGCACGAAGTCCAGGCCCATGGTTTGAGCAATGGTGGCGATGCCGATGCCGGTGTCGGCCTCACCGGTGAGCAAGGCACGGCCAATGTCAGTGTGGGTCGGTACTTCGTGTCCATAGCCCACGATGCGGGTCCGGTCGATGTGCCGCTGGTTTAGCTGCACATCCAGCCAGACGCGCGTGCCGGCACCCGATTGACGGTTGATAAACCGGACGCCTGGACGTGCCAGATCAGGCAAATCCTGGATGTGCAGTGGATTGCCGGGTTGCACGAACAGTCCGAGACGGCGGTGGGACAGCGTGAGGAGGGTCACTGCCTGACCGGGCAGTAGGCGCTTGACGAACGGTATGTTATAGGTGTCGGTTTCGCTGTCCCACAAATGGCACCCCGCCAGGTCAGCCTCGCCGGCGGCCAGACTCATCAATCCACCCAGGCTGCCGGCAAACACGATGTCCAGTCGTTCGCCGCTGAGTTCGGCCAGCACATCTCGCAGCCGGTTGATGGCCGGGTCATGGCTACCCACGAAGCGCAGCTGGTCAGGAACGGCCAGCGTCGTCTCGTGCGCCAGGACCCGCCAGCGATCAAGATTGGCCCGCACCGCGTCTTCCACTTCCGACGGCGAATAGCCCGCAGTGAGCACTTCGAGCAGAAACGACTCGGTCGCATGAAGAAGGGTTGCACGCCGCAGCGGGGGTGCGCCGGCCGCCGGCGCGGCAGCGGTTACCCGGGTTCCCTGGCCGGGACGGCTGGCGACCAGGTGCTGGCGCGCCAGCTCGCGATAGGCCTGCTGCACCGTGCCCGGTGTACAGTGCCAGCGTTGGGCCATGTCGCGAATCGTGGGCAGGGGATCACCGGATTGCCGGCGACCGTGGAGGATATCCGCGCGCAGCGATTCGGCGATTTGCTGGTAGAGAGGTGTTTTGTCCGTTTTGTCCATGGAACGAGTTCCGTTGGACAATGATAACACGACCAGCTGTGGTTGCGGAAATCGTGAGGTTGGCTTCTCCCCGTCGAGGCAGGGGAGAAGCCAACTGCGGATTGCCCCAGGGGCTGTCCGGGGTACTAATGGGCATCCCGCCAGGGAGTCGAATCGGGTGTGAATAGGGATTGGCCAAATTGGTCCTGACCAAACTGGCCAATCTTTTCCTGGACCGGCACTGAAATCAGCCAGTCGATAAAGCTGTTGGCCAGCGCGGCGTTGATGTGGCTGCCTTTGTCGGGGTTGACCGCGATCACACCGTAGGGATTGAACAGGATTTTGTCGCCTTCGACCAGGACCTGCACATCGAGCCCCTCCAACGTGCGCGCAAGGTACGTCGCGCGATCACTGAGCGTATAGGCCTGGCGCTCGTCAGCCATGGTCAAGACTGCACCCATACCCTGGCCAGCCGACACATACCAGTCACCCGCCGGTTCGACGCCAGCCGCTTTCCAGAGCGCTTTTTCCTTACTGTGCGTGCCCGACTCATCGCCGCGTGAGATGAAGGTGGCCTTACTCTCGGCAATCTTCTTGAATGCAGCCGCCGCATCGGTCATGCCTTTGATACCGGCCGGGTCGCTTTCTGGGCCGACGATGACGAAGTCGTTATACATCACGTCTTCGCGGCGCACGCCGTGACCAGCGTCCATGAAGGCGTCTTCTTTTGGACGATCGTGGACGAGCAGGACGTCGGCGTTGCCGTCCTCACCGAGTTTGATGGCCTGGCCGGTGCCGACCGCCACCACTTCGACGTTGGCGTTGAATTCTTTCTCAAAATCGGGCAGGATCACGTCCAACAGACCGGAGTCGTCGGTGCTGGTGGTGGTGGCCAGGATCAGTTTACTGGCCGTCCCTGGCTCGACGGCGGTAGGGGGTGGCGACGTTGGCTCGACGGCCGTAGGCGGGGGTGACGTTGGTGCGACGGCCGTAGGAGCCGCAGCGGGTGCCGTGCTGCATCCCCACAAAGCGAGCACGCAGAGAACACAGAGAACCAATACGGCAGTTTTTCGCAGTGACATGACGCTGATCAAACCTCCAGTGATAGAAAGTATCGTAGGCGACCAGGGACCCTGTCGCCTCGCCTGCGTCGGGTAACTGAATAAATGTAATGGTACAAGTATAACAATGTGTCGGCAGGTTTGTCAATATAACGTCCGGCTGCGGGTTCAGGGCGGGCCTGGGGTTTCTTGTCAATGGGCGGGCCGCGCGGTTGGGAGGCCGCGTGAGGGTGAACCACACGCTGGCAGTGGCAGGAGAAACTCGACGCTTAGGCATCGTAAAAGAATAACTTCCGGCATTATAACTGGAATACCCGGCAAATCACGGGAAGTTATTCTTTTACGAGCCCTTATTGTCAGGAAGTCGTGAGGGTGACGGGCGGATGGACAGGTCCCCAGGCGCGGACGCGCGTACCGTGCCCGGGCGCGGCTGTGACTTCGAGCTGACCGTGGACTGCCGCCATGCGTTCGCGCATGGTGACCAGGCCGAAGTGTTCCTTGAGGGCGAGCGTTTCCAGGCGCGATGGCACGTTGAAGCCACGCCCTTCGTCCCAAATCTGGAGCTCGTAAGTATCATCGTCGAGCAGCAGGCTGACCCAGATCTCTTTGGCCTGGGCATGCAGCAGGGCATTGTTAAGCGATTCCTGAAACACCTTGAAGAGGGTAATGCCCAAAGGGTCGGCCAGCATAACGCCGTGGTGTGACACGTCCAGGTAGACCACCACGTCGGACTTCTGCATAATATTGTAGATGACCTGTGCCATGGCCGCATCGATGCCCATCACGTCCAACACGTCGGAGCGCAGGGTGCCGCAGATGTTACGTGTCACCCCCATGATGCGGTTGGTTTCTTTGCGCGCCGTCTCCAGCGAATGGGCCAGGTCCGGTTCGAGGGTGGCGGCCTGGTCGCGGCATTCGCACAACTGGTAACCCAAGGCGAGCAGGTCTTGCACAGGGCCATCGTGCAAATCCCAGGCAAGTGTACGGCGTTCTTCTTCGCGCGCGGTCAGCAGGCGCTGTTGGGCCGTCTCGAGGGCCTGCAGTGTCTCCTCCAGGTTGCTCATGAGCAGCACGTTGGAAGCGGCCAGCGCAGCCTGTTCACCGAGGGTCGTGAGAATGGCCAGATCGGCGGCCTCGAAAAAATCGTCGTCACGTTTCTTTCCCAACACCAACAGACCCACCAGCTGTTCCTCGCGCAGCAGGGGAAGATACCAGGCGACACTGCCGTCGGTGTTGAGTTGGCTGTGCCGGCTGGTGTGGCGAATGGGGACAGAAGTCGTGACCGGTCCCAGCGCGGACTGCACCAGATCGAGAGACAGCGATGCGGGCATATCCAGTCCCAGCGTTCGTTCCAGGGCCAGGTCTCCCTCATGCGTATGAAGGTACAGCGCAGCCCCACGCAGGCGCAGTCCGTCGACAGTGGGCGGCACCAGCCGCTCGGCCAGCTCCTGGCGTTGGGTCACACCCCCCAGGGCACGACTGACGTGGGCGATCACCGTGCGATAGTCGTACCACCCACCATAGAACAGACGGTCCACCAGCCGCTGCACCCCGTCACGCAGCGGGATGAAGATCGTGGCCAGGGCGATGGTCACCAGGGCACCGGTGAGCGGTTCGATGCCACTGGCGTTGCTTGGTTTGGGTCGAAAGAAAGTGACACCAATCCAGGTGACCACCAGGAACACGACCGCCCAGATGAGCGCCAGGGTGAAGACGACCAGGCTGCGGTTCAGAAAACGGTCGAGGGGCGACAGGTCATGTTTGACGATGACGTAAGCATGGACGATCGGTATCAACAACAGAAACAAAAAGCTGATCTGGTAGGGTACACCGGCGCCAGTGCCCCACAAGATATCAGGCAGCAGAGAAAGAAAGAGCAGTGGTACAAAGCCGAGGGCGGTACTGACGACCAATCCACGTACCCGGCGGCGCAGCATACCGGAGGTTGTCGTGAAGTAGGTGTGGGCCATCACCAGGGTAAAGGCGAAGAGAGCGATCGCCACGTATACTCGGATCAACGTGCGAACGGCGATGTGGAGTTCGCTGTAGGGGGGCGTTCCCAGTCGTATGACCAGGTAGGCCACAATCAGGACGATGGTGATGATGAGCAGCACCAGCCGCGCTTGCTGCGGCTTGACGAAATGAACGAGGTTTTGTGTGGCCTGAAACGAGAGCAGCAGCAGCGGCACTGCCAGCAGCGCCAGATTGAAGACGGGACCGGCCCACAAAATCCCCAACCCAGACAATTGGCCGGTGGCCAGGATGATCGTCACCGCCTGTGCCAGGGCAAAATACGCCGAGTGACTACGGGCCGCGGGTCGGATGGCAAAGACAATCACGGCCGACAGCCAGAACGCAAAACCCGTAATGACCGGAATGAAACGCCACGTGCGGTTTTCAGTGTCCGGTAGTGCCGCCACGAGTTCAACCGGCAGGATTTCCCCGTCGCGCAGCAGTTCCAGCCTGGTTCGCTGACCTGATTGATCAGGATAGGCGATGGCGGTGGCGGCCGCGTCGTCGACGGTGACGATGACATCGCCCGGTTGGATGTCGGCATTCAGTGCGGGTCCATCGACCGAGGAGATTTCGATGCGACCCTGGACCAGACGCCAGGTCACACCATAAGTCGGCCAATTGATCGCCAGGGCGGCCTGGAAGAGAAGGAACAGGCTGGCGATCGAAACGAGGAAACGCGGCAAATAGAGCCTGATGGCATTGTCAGGCCAGGCAACTCGTTCGCGTCTGAGCCAACTATTCAGATTGGCAAGTGTTGTACCCATCAACGTCAAACCACAGCCGCACGAGTAGTAGGGGTGCGCCTGGTGCGCTGAGTCGACTCAACTGCAGCACAGACACGTTCGACCAACGATCGTTGTGTCACACGCCATCGTTCAGCGGCGTGCTCATTGAGTCCCACCAAATGGGGCCATCAACTGCGGGACTCATCACCCAGCGCGCACGTAACGCCTCAGGAGTCAAGGCGAGAAGTGGGCGACAATAAAGAAGCAAGCAGCGCTCGGGTTCGGTGAGACCATACGCGGCGACTGCGCGATCAGGATCTTCTCCATATTCCGCACGGAAATCTGGATCGGATGCCAGGCGGACAATAACAGCCTCTATTTCTTTCATCATATCCTCCACACCCGGCACTACCAGCACCAAAAGCGAAACGGTATGCCATGATGGACCGGGATCACGTCGTTTCTATGAGTCATTATAATGCTGACTGTTATGTGTACCAAATCGTTGAGTTTCGCATCCAGGTGGCATCCGCTGGGAGGTAGGTGGTGGTGGTGGCGGGGGCGTGGATGGCGATTCAGCGGTCAGCCGCTTCGCCGTGGCGCCACGCCCAGGCCACGGCTTCGGCGCGCGTGCGAACGTCTAGTTTGGTGTAGATACTGGTGACGTGGTTCTTGACGGTACCCTCGCTGATGTGCAGGTCCTTGGCAATACGCTGGTTGTCCCAGCCGCGGGCCAGAAGTCGCAAGACGCCTACCTCACGATCGGTCAGGCCAGCGTGTCCAAAGGCGGTATTGGCGCCGCCGCGTGCCATGTCGACCACTTTGGACATCACCTCGCGGCTGTACCACACCTCGCCACGGTGCACAGCGCGAATCGCATCGATAACGGTGTCGAGCGCTTCCTCTTTGAGCAAATAGCCGGCTGCACCAGCTTGCAGCATACTTTGCACGTAGTGCTCGTCGGTGAAAGCACTCATGGCCAGCACGCGTGTCTCAAGGCCGCGCGTGTGAATCAACTGTGCTACTTTGGTTCCATCGATGCCAGGTAAGCGACAGTCCATCAATGCCACATCGGGGTGCAACCGGTCGATGAGGTACAGCGCATCGTCTCCCCGCGCAGCCTCACCGACGATCGTAATGTCTTTTGTTTTGCTTAATGCGCTGCGGATGCCAGTCCGTATGGCTGGATGGTCATCGATAATTACCACTCGAATACTCATCTCAGTTTGTCCTGACATGATCTCTGCAAGGTTTGGGCGACAGTGTTATCGTTGGATTCAGTCACAAGATACGTGATATCATAACATGGCTGCCGCGTGGCGGCAAATGGACTGTCCCAGCGTCATGCACGCCGTCGTTTCTCTGTGTTCAGCACCGAACTGTGGTAAACTAGTACTCTGTGAGGTGGGATTGCTCTCACAGGGCACTGATGCTGGCAGGTTGGCCGAAAGGATGTGGTATGTGAACGTCGCATGGCTGGCGCAGCGTCTGATCGATTGGCTGACGGCCCTGGC
>JAYRNS010000419.1:0-2708 GCA_041912075.1 Anaerolineae bacterium | reverse complement strand
CGCACCGGCCGTGCCACAGATAGGCGACGTGCGCGATCAGATCGTGATGGTGACCGACGAGCTGTATGCCAAGGGGTTGATCACCGCCACCGGCGGCAACGTCAGCGCCCGCTGCGACGGCAATCCCAACGAGATCTGGATCACCCCGAACGCGATCTTCAAGGGCGACCTGCACGCTGGCATGCTGGTGCGCGTTGACCTGGATGGGCACATCCTGCGCGCGACCGAGTACAACGCCTCCAGCGAACGCCGGGTACACTGCGCCATTTACAGGAACATGCCCGAAGTCACCGCCGTCATCCACAGTCACGCCGAGCAGGCCACGCTGATGGCCCTGACGGGGACGAAATTCCAGCCCATCTCGGCGGATGCGGCTTTTTTCGGGGACATTCCGGTGGTGCCTTTTATCATGCCGGGCTCCGACGAGCTGGGCAATGAGGTCGCCAGGGCCATGCTGACCAACGGCATCGCCGTGCTGATGCAGAATCACGGTCTGGTGGTGGCTGGCTCCAGCCTGCGGCGGGCCGCGGACATCTCCGAGATCATCGAAACAACCGCCGGCAAACTGATCACCTGCCGGCTGTTGGGCATCGAGCCTGCCCTGCTCCCTGAGGAGGTGGTCGAGACGCTCAAGGAGATCGGCGCCAGTTTGGCCTAGAGAAAAGTTGGCAACCTTGCCCGCCCTCCTGTTCATCGCCTACTCCATGGCTTTCAGCATCCGCTACCAGCGCACCGGCAGCCTGTTCCAGAAGCCGTTCAAACGCGGCAGGTTGACAGCGACCGCTACTTCGCTGCGCTGGTTTTGTGTAACTTGACAAATCGGGATCATCTGTGGGATAAGAGTCTATCCGAAAACCAGCGGGAGAGCCCCCTTTTGCAGGGGATTTTGAGGGTTTTCGGATAGACTCCAAGTGATGAACGCCACCCGTTGCACAATGTCAAGGCAATCCACAGAGGATTCGAAACAATGAAACGCACACTGTCTCACATTCTGGCACTTGTCCTCGCCATGGCTACCCTGGCAACCACCGCCAGTGCCGCGCCCCTGACTTCTCCCTGCGGTCCTGGTGCGACCTACGATCCGGCCTGTGACGTCAACCATGACAACATCGTGGACGTGCTCGACATCCAGCTTACGGCTGGCCACTGGAACCAAACCGGCACCTGGACCGCTGGTGACAGCTGGGCGCTGACCGGCAACGCCGGCACGAGCCCGGCGTCCAACTTCGTCGGCACCACCGACGGCCAGGATCTCATCGTGCAGCCCGGCGCCGGCCGGGTAGGGATCGGCACGACGGTTCCGACGACCGGCAAGCTGCACGTCGCCGGCGGCGGTGACACCGGCGTCTATGCCACCAGCACAAACACCTTCGGCATGTTTGGGGTAAGCTTGAGTGGAAATGGCGTCAAGGGCGCCAGCACCGACAGTGCCGGTATCTACGGCGTCAGCACGAACGGCAGCGGGGTGTATGGCGCCAGCACAAACAGCAACGGCGTCTACGGCCAGACCGTTACGGCTTTCCAGCCAGGTGTGAAAGGTGTCAACGGTGCATCCAGCGGTATCGGCGTGCGCGGTGAAGCCAACGCCAGCGGCGGTGTTGGCGTGTGGGGCCAGAGCAACGCCAACACAGGTGTGTACGGCCTGAGCACGGACGGCATTGGTGTGTGGGGGCAAAGCACCAATGGGGTGGCGATCCGGGCGGAATCGACGAACAACTACGGCGTGTATGTCGCTTCGGCCGGCATCAGCGGTGTGGTCGTGATCTCGGCCAACAGCAACGGCTTGACCGTCAGTTCGGCGGGCGGCAACGGCGTGGGTGTGTCCTCGGCCGGCGCCAACGGTGTTGTCGTATCTTCGGCGGGCAACACGGGTGTAAATGCCAACACCATACAGGCCAGCGGCCAGTGGGGGTTCTACACCGATGATGCCATCCACGGCAGCAACGTGCTCATCCAATCCATCTCGTTGGTGGGCCAGGTGGCCGGCCCGGACAGCCTGACGGCCGGTGAGATCGTAGCAGTTGCTGGTGTTGCCGATCCTGTCGCTGGGAGCACGGTCCATCTGCCTCTGGTGCGCCTGGCAAACGGCAGCGACAACGGTATCGTCGGTGTGGTTGAGGGCCGGCTGGTGCTCACCCAACAGCCCAGCCAGAAACCGCCGGCGGCCGGTGACGTCGAGGCCGAGACGCCGCTGGTCGAGCTGCGCAGTGCCGACGGTCCAGCCCAGGCTGGCGACTACGTGGCGATCATCGTGCTGGGGGCAGCCCAGGTCAAAGTCGATCCTGCGGTGCCCATCGGGGCCGGCCAGCGGCTCACGATCGCTGAGGTCGGTGGCCATGCCCGCCCACTGCGCACCGTTAGGGTCGAAGGCGTGGAGGTAGACGAGAGTGGGCCAACGCTTGGTGTCACCATGGAACCAGCGCAGGGGGGCCTGGTGTGGGTCATGATCAACCCGCAGTAATCTTCCCTGCGGCCACGAAGGATTCGTATCAGAATAACTTCCCAATCTATCTGCTGCTCCAGGAGGGCAACCATGAAATCCAAGCTTGTTGTATTCGTCTCGATTGTGAGTCTCGCCGCCGCCCTACCGGCTGGCGCCGTGCCCCTGGCCAATCCCTGTGTGGCCGGCGGTGGCTACAACCCCGCCTGTGACGTCAACCAGGACAGTGTGATCAACATCCTGGACGTCCAGCTCAGTGCCGGGCACT
>JAYRNS010000418.1:0-2772 GCA_041912075.1 Anaerolineae bacterium | reverse complement strand
TGCGATCGATGAACTGTTGGCCGAGTCGCGTACGCAAAAGCCGTCCCATGCTGCCACCCACCAGGCCCGTGATCACAGGGTCGGCCAGCACCAAACCGCCCACGATACCGGGAACGTCGACGGTCAGTTGAGCTGCAATCATGCCGCCCATCGAGTGACCGACAATCGTCAGTGGCGCGGCCTGGGGCACAACCTGCTGCACAAACGCGGCAACGAATTGGGCATAAGCGCCTGGTGTGTAATCAAAGGCGGAGGGCGGTGACGCCGAATCACCAAAACCGGGCAGATCGAGCGCGATAACCCGGTAGGTGCGTCGCAAATGCGCCATGGTCCGCTGCCACATCAGCAGAGAACTGGCCCAGCCATGCAAACAGACCACGACGGGTCCGTGACCAGTATCGACATAATTTACGTCGATGTCTTGTACGACGATTCTTTTCACGTGGGCCATTATAGCATAGGCAGGCGGAATGCAGGAATACGGGCTGCCGTATTACGCAAAATCGGCACAAGCTGGTATAATCCCCGAACACGGTATAATGCCTCAATGCGAGAGGAGTTTCCATGACGAATGCAGTTCAGTCACTGGCTGAGCGGGTGGGCGGCAATGTGGAGAAAGTCATCATTGGCAAACATTCCGAAGTACAGAACACGCTGGTGGCGTTGTTATGTGAGGGGCACCTGCTGATCGAGGACGTTCCCGGCGTTGGCAAGACGATGTTGGCCCGCTCGATCGCCCGTTCCATCGGCTGCTCGTTCAAGCGTATTCAATTCACGCCGGACATGCTGCCGAGTGACGTCACCGGCGTGTCGGTCTTTAATCAAAAAGAGAGCGAGTTCGAGTTTCGACCTGGCCCAATCATGGCACAGATCGTCCTGGCTGACGAAATCAACCGTGCCACACCTAAGACCCAGGCGGCCCTGCTCGAAGCGATGGAAGAGCGCCAGGTGACGGTCGACGGTGTGACCTACCCGATGAAACGACCGTTTCTCGTGCTCGCCACGCAGAACCCCATCGAGTATGAAGGCACATTTCCCCTGCCCGAAGCGCAGGTCGACCGCTTTATGATGCGCATCAGCCTCGGTTATCCGACCCAGGCCGACGAGATCAGTATCCTGAATTCGCAGGTCACGCACCACCCGATCGAGGACCTGGCGCAGGTGGTCTCGGCCGAAGAGCTGGTCGAGGCTCAGAAAGCCTCGAAGGAAGTTTACGTCGACGACCTGATCAAAGAGTACATCGTACTGCTCGCCACGGCGACACGCAAACACCCCGACGTCTACCTCGGTGCCAGTCCGCGCGGCAGCCTGTCCTTGTTCAAAGGCGCACGCGCTCGGGCCGCGATCGAAGGGCGCAACTACGTCATCCCAGATGATGTCAAGGCGCTGACCGACTTCACCTTCTCGCACCGCCTGATCATCAGCCCGTCGGCGCGTATCAAAAACGTCGATGCACGCACGATTGTGGCGGAGGTGCTCGATTCGGTGCCGATACCGGGCACACGGGTCAAGGCACGCGCCGACAGATAACGTTTCCTGGAGACATAATCGCCATGTGGCGACGTTTGGTAGCGATCGTAGTCGTCTGGCTGCTGAGCCTGCTGTTTGCCCTCAACACCGGACGTGACCTGGCGTGGAATCTGTTTTACCTGTTGACGGCGGTCATCCTGCTGAGCGCGCTGTGGGCCTGGCTCAATGTGCGGTCAGTCGGTGTGGGTCGTTTTACCCGCGCCCGCCGTTCGCAGGTTGGCAAACTGGCCGAAGAACAGTTCGAGGTGCGCAACCTCAGCCTGCTGCCCAAACTGTGGTTGGAGGTGCGTGACTATTCGACGCTGCCCGGACATCACGCCAGCCAGGTGGTGAGCTCACTCGGCGGCAAACGACGACAGCGTTGGATCGTACGCACGCTGTGCCAGCAGCGCGGGCGTTTTGTGCTCGGACCGATGTCGGTGACCAGCGGGGATCCGTTGGGGCTGTTTCGTTTTACGCGGGCCCTGCCCAAAACCTCACCCATCGTCGTGTATCCGATCACCATCGATCTACCGGCCTTCAATCCACCGATTGGTCTGCTGGCCGGCGGCGATGCCATGCGCCGCCGCACGCACTACGTCACCACCAACGTCTCTGGTGTGCGCGACTACGAGCCGGGTGACGGGTTCAACCGCATTCACTGGCCATCGACGGCGCGCACCAACCGGCTGATCGTCAAGGAGTTCGAGCTCGATCCGACCGCCGATTTGTGGCTGCTGCTGGACATGGACCGCAATGTGCACGTCAGCGCACCCTGGCAGCCGGTCGTGGAGGACGAGGGACCCGCCGTCCTGCGCCGCGAAAGCCGGCGAGACATCCACCTGGTACCGACCACCGAGGAATATGCCGTGTCGATTGCCGCCTCACTCGCCCGGCATTATTTGATGCGCAACCGTTCGGTGGGTTTGGTGACCCTGGCGCGGCACCGTGAGCTGGTGCAGGCCGACCGCGGCGAGCGCCAGCTGACCAAGATTCTGGAGACGCTGGCCGTGATCGAGGCCAGCGGTGGCATCCCCCTACACCAGGTGATCACGGCTGAGGGACAGACGATGAGCCGCCATACGACGGTCATCGTGATCACCTCGTCGCCCGACACGATGTGGGTGGCCGCACTGCGTGAGCTGCAGCGCCGGGGTGTCTACAGCGTGGCCGTCGTGGTCGATGGGCTGAGTTTTGGGCCAACCGTATCGATCGAGCCAGTGTTGAACGAGCTTCTGGCCAGCGGCATCGTCAGCTATCGCG
>JAYRNS010000417.1:0-7055 GCA_041912075.1 Anaerolineae bacterium | reverse complement strand
CGGTATCAGCCAGGACGCGCACGACTTCCGCGACGGCCGTGTTCGGGTGACAGGCGATAACACCCTTGTGCATGATGTCCCTGACACGCTTTTCAGACATGATCTCCCTCACTGTGTAATAGCTGCTGGTTACAAGCGACCATTCAGGCAACGTGTAGCCTGGTGTGACTGTAGCAGAGCCAGTCTGCATTTCCCATGATTCACATCATGAAAATCACCACCGTTCACAACGACCGCACGTCACTGCGATCCAGATAGGTCAACACGTAGCGCGTTCGCCCGGCCGGTACCGACTCGTAGAAGACCGCGGCGCCAGCCTCGACTTCAAGCTCGAACGGCAGCCTGGCCACCACTTCGATCAGGATGCCGGCCCCTACGTCGGCCAGGGCCTCGAGGGTGACCTCCTGCTGGCCCCAGCGAATGGCATCCACGCGCGCCGGGCACGCACGCAGGTGCCATACCAGGCGGTTTTCGGCTGTGAGCAAAGTCACTTCACGATCGCTCATGCTCAGTCACACCGTCAATCCCCGTGCTGCAAGGCGTATCAACTAATTTTCATTATAACCACCGCACACACGTCCGTCAAACTGAACACTGGCAAACAATTGCACAATGCGACTATTTCTGTTATAATCGACTCGACGTGTGCAACGGAGCCGGATCGTTAGGAGACGCCACCGTATGATTTCTACCTGGGCCGACATTTCACTGATCTTCCTCATCAGTCTGTCGCTGCTGCTGTCCCTGGTCCCCCTGGCGGCGCTTTATTTCCTCTGGCGGGGAACGCGGGCGCTCAACCGCATCCTGCCCACCAAGATGCCCAAGGTGCAGTCGGTCATGTGGCAGGTCAACGACGCCGTGCAAAAAGGGTCTCTCCAGGTGACAGAACCGGTCATTCGCGTCAAATCCGAGTGGACGCGTGCGGAAACCACCGTGCGCACGGTCACTGGTCTGGCACCGCGCCGCCGTTCACCGCCCCCTGACAACCCATAGACCGATCATAAGATACTATCCATATACCATCCATGGAAAGGATGAGAAACACGAGATGACACCTACCCAGAAGCGGCTGATCTTTGGGATTCTTGTGGGTGCGGCGGCCGGTGGTGTGCTGGCCTGGCTTGCCTCAGGTGAGGAAAAACGGTCGGGATCGTTTACGGTTTCCAACGTCACGGCGGGCGATTGGATCAAGTTAGGCGTCGGCTTCTTCACGGTGGCGCGTACCTTGACCGAGGTGATCGAACGCGCGTGAGAGCACACTGCGGCGCGTGACTGCGCACTGTCGTGCGCAATGGCGCACTGTCGTGCGTAATTGCCCGGCACTTTTTTACAATTTCGACGTCTTTATGATTAGACCAGACCAACCGCTGTGGCTTACAACCCGCAACGGCGTTTGATGGTTTGCCACCCGCATAACTGACCAGGCTTGCCATTTTACCATAAGGAGGAGATATGAGACGTTCACTGCGCTGGTTGGGCGCGTTGGCGCTCGTACTGGTAGTCGTGGTCACGCCTGTGGTGGCCATGGCTGCCCCAGCTGATGCCGCACCGGCGGCGACGACCTGCACCTACTACCGCGTACGCGCCGGCGACACCATGTACGGCATCGCGGCCCGCTACCACGTCGATCCCTGGGCCATCGCGCGTGCCAACCGTATCACTAATTTGAACCGCATTTACGTCGGTCAGGTATTGTGCATACCCACGGGTGGTGGCACACCGCCGCCCCCGGCCCAATGCCCAATCTACTACACCGTCCGCCAGGGCGACACCTTGACCAAGATTGCCGCCCGTTTCGGCGTCAGTGTATCGGCGATTGCCAATGCCAACCACATCACCAACGTCAACCGCATCTACGTCGGTCAGCGGCTGGTGATTCCGTGCCGCGGCAAACCGCCCGGTCCGCCGCCGGGACCGCCCCCGCCAGGGCCGCCGCCGGCGCATGGTCCGTGGGCCGGCAAGTACTTCAACAACACCGATTTGACGGGCAATCCGGTCCTGACGCGTAACGACGCTGCCATCAACTTCAACTGGGGATTCGGCTCACCCGACCCACAGGTCGTGACGGCTGATTTCTTCTCCGCGCATTGGAGCCGCACGGCCAACTTTAGCGCCGGCCTGTACCGGTTCTATGCCCGGAGCGATGACGGCGTGCGGGTGTGGGTGGATGGCCAGATCATCATCGACGAATGGCGCGTCCAGGCTGCCGCAGGGTTCTACCACGACGTGGTACTCAATGCTGGGAACCATACGATCGTCGTCGAATACTACGAGGACACCGGCCGCGCCGAAGTCTACGTGTGGTGGGAGAAACGCTGACATCGTAGGTCACAGCTCCGCTGTGACAATACACTCGACCAACAGCGCAGCCTACAACCAACGGATGTCGTAACAAGAGTGGCACGCCGAATCGGTGCAAACATCGCTGGTCGTTCTCCTTTGAACCGGTCATCCAGGTGTTTGGACACGGCTGCCGCACTTCAGAATGCCAAGCAGCGAGAAGCGCCAGCCCGGGGCGAACGCCATTGATGCTTCACTTGTTCATGCCATTTCTGCGTTCGCCCCGTGCTGCCGCACTCCAAACCGGTCAGGGTAGTGCACGCGTCAGCAGCGGCAGGGGATCGACTGGTGTCGTCCTGACGCGTGCTTCCCAATGCAGGTGCCAGCCGGTTGACAAACCGGTGGTGCCGACTTCACCCAACTTGTCGCCCGCTTTGACTGCTTGACCCGGCTGCACATCGATCTTGGACAGGTGCCAGTAACCGGTGTGCAAACCAGCACCGTGATCGATAATCACGGCGTTTCCGCGCACGGCGAGCTCTTCGGCCAGCACCACCCGCCCTGGCGCCGGCGCCAAAACCGGTGTTCCCTCCGGTGCGCCAAAGTCCTGCCCTTCGTGAAAACTTGAAACCGGTCCACCGTTGTAGCTGCGGCGTGTGCCAAAGGGTGACGTTACGGGAAACTCGAGCGCCAGCGGCCGCGTAAACACGCCGGTCCACTGCGGCGCCAGGCTGTCCTGCGGCCAGATCGTATCCAGCTTGGCACGCTCTTCGGCCAGCCGCGCGGGCTGCAGCAGTTCACCCTTGGCCGGCGGCAGCACAATGTGCTGCGTTTCGTACGTACCTGGCTCGACTACCACCGGCACGCCCACGTGCAGCCATTCCTGGGTCACCGCGTCGGCCAGACTGCGTGGCACCGCGGCAGCCGCAACGTCCACATCCAACCAGGTCATACCGGGGGGCGTCAGCGGATGGATACCGAACAGCGCCCACGCCTGGCCATGATCGTAGACCATCGCCAGGGGCGCGCCGGCAAAACGCGCCTGCACGGTGCCGGTGGCTGGCACGCGCAGCCGCAGCGCAGCCGCCTGTCCCTGCACGACGGACAGCGGCTGCAAACCGAGCTCGGCCAACCCACGCTGCTGCCGCGCCTGGATTAGGGGCACCAGCACGTCTTGACCCGGCAGCAGACGCCGATTTTGAAGCGCCAGACCATTGGCACGCCGCAGTGACAGCTCATCGACTCGCCAGTGCCGCGCAATGGCGCCGATGGTGTCACCCGGTTGCACGACGTAGTGCAGCATGATCGCCGCGTCGTTGCGCCTCGTGTCTGCCGCGTTGTCAGCAGTGGGGATGGCGAGACGTTGGCCAATCGCCAGACGATCCGGGTCACCCAGTTGGTTGGCGGCGATCAGGTCAGCAACCGACGTGTTGTAGCGTGCCGCAATGCCCGACAAGGTATCGCCGGACTGCACGATGTAGACCGGCGGAGCCGAGCCTTGCGCCATGACCGTCTTCGGGCCGGCGCCCAACCATAAGGCACCCACCAACAGGACCCAGACAGCAGGTACGACGATCCGGTGCATCAGGTAGCCAGGTAACATTCGGGTTTTAACACACCCACAAAGGGCAGGTTACGGTAGTGTTCGTTGAAGTCGAGCCCGTAACCCACGACGAACTCGTTCGGAATCGAAAACCCCACGTACTCCACCGGCACGTCGGCTTCGCGGCGTTCCTTTTTATCCAGCAGCGCACAGATGCGCAGCGTGGCCGGGTTACGCGCCAGAATGAGCCGCCGCAGGTAGGCCAGTGTGTGCCCGCTATCGATGATGTCTTCGACAATCAGAACGTGCTGGCCCTCGATGCTTTCTTCGAGGTCCTTCAGAATTTGCACCACCCCGCTGGACTGCGTGGACGCGCCGTAGCTCGAGGTTGCCATGAAGTCGATGCTGTGCGGGATCGAGATGCACCGCATCAAATCGGCCATAAATACGACGCTGCCTTTGAGCACGGAGACCAGGAACAGGTTTTCACCCGCATAATCCTGGCTGATCTGCGCGCCCAGCTCTTTGACACGCCGTGCCAACTCCTGTTCGGTAATCAGCACACGCTCGATGTTGTCTGTCATCGCCATGATCGCACCCTCCTGCCTGGCTGCGGTGATGGAAGACGACGCCCGCCGTGCCGTTTTCGGGCTGATTTCTGCCCGATGCTGCGCGGCAGGGGTGCGGGTGTCGCTTTGGAACCGGTCTATTCGACGCCAATATCGATGTTTCGCTCACGTCCGCTGCGCGGCAGCGGCGGCGGCTCGACCACCGCCACCTGGCTGAGCGGCCCAGCTGCACGAACCAGATGTCCCGCGACCCAACCGCTGCGCTGCGGCGCAACACAGCACACCTGCCACCAATCGGCTTGCGCTGTTTTGCCGGTGATGGCCAACACCTGGCCGGCACGGACCTGGTCCAAGACTGGATAAACCGTGCTGGGTCCCAAACGCACGTTCAGGATGGCCGTCTGGACGCTGAGCTGCGGGCTGCTGGGTGTCGGCACCGGTGTTGGGGTGGGCGCAGGGGGTGGGGGTGGCGCCACCGCAGTGGGCGCGGCCGGCGGCGCGCCTTCGCCAGCCTTGTAGCGTGCGACCCATTCACGCGTCAGGTCGAGATAACGCCCGCCGAAGGCCTGGCTTGGCTCGATATAGGTGCCCTCTGGCCACTCGTTCCACGAGGTGACAATCACCCAGTCGGCGCCGCTGGCCAGGGCACCCGACCAGGTGCGGCCATAGTACGCCCCATCGTCGCGTGCACGGATGAACGCGTTGGACCGGCCGGTGCGGGTGTCGTTATAACCGGGCATCACTGTGGCCACCCAAAGCTTACGACCCCACTTCTGGCTGGCCTGGCGCACACGCTGACCCCACTTCACCAGCTGCGATCCTGGATCGGCCGACCAGGCCACCGAATAGAGATGGTGCCCATCGAATACCTGCTGGAACTGGATGTCCACACCCTCGGCAATCCAGATGGCCTGATGATTGGGATCGACCTGATCACGAATCGCCTGCCAGGTACCAACGCTGAAGCGCTGCTGCCGCCAGAAAAAGATGACCGGCCGGCCGTCGACGCGCAGGTAAGCGGGATGGTTGGCATGGGTCGCCAGCAGCGTGCGTAGGGCTGCGATGACATCCTGCGTGCCGCCGAAGAAGGGACCGGCCGTCTCGAAGTCGACCGCCAGGCGGAAGCCGCGCGCGGCCGCTTCGTCCAACATGGCGCGGAAGTTGGTTTCGGTCTGGTTGTTTTCGGTGCGCGGGCCATACCAGCTGACCACAAAGGCGTCGATACCGGCACCCTTGGCCTCATCGATGTGACGCCCCATGACGGCACGATCGCGTGAGACGTAGGGCGCATCCGGCAAGTCGGGCACTTTGTTGCCGCGCCAGGTATTTTCATCAAACCAGTTGTAATAGAACGCCAGTACCAGGCGTTCATTGCCCAGGGCCGCCGGCCGCGGCGCCGGCGCGGCCGCCACCAGCAGCGGCACCAGGCAGATCAGCAGACCAATTGACAACGGCCGCAACCACGTGGACGGCCGTCGATTGGATAACTTCGTTTTCTCCAATACGATCAATCCTTCACAGACCCGAGATGAGGTCGGCCAGGGAAGCACACGATCGACCGACAGACTGATTCTACCAAACGCAGGGCAAAGACCAAAATCGACAATTTGAGAATTCGCGGTCTCCTTGTTATAATGCGCTTGAAGCGCCAACTCTGCCATCAGGGGCTCGTAAGAGATTAACTTCCCGTCACTTGCTGCGAAGTCCAACCGGAAGGCAGGAAGTTGTTCTTTTACGATACCCATGAGTCTGCAAAAGTACAACTTTCCAATCTATGCGGTGTTTCCCTGCCCCGCCGTGGAAATTGTTCTGATGCTGACGTCAAAACCGCCGAAATCTCCCTGCATAGTGTCCGGTGAAGACGCGTCGTTGGTGAAGATGCGGTCTCTATCGGACCTGGGTACGTCGCTTCTGCCTTTTCTGGTCAATAGTAGCCAATGTGCGCCATGACACCGCGCAGCAGCGCAAGAAGGCCATCGGAGCGGTTGACGTTAAACTCACGCAACAGGGGTAAATCACGCATGCACACAATTCTGTCCGGTCGAACCGCGTCACTACGACTCGCTGCCCTGATCCTCGTACTTACCTTGACAGTGCCGCGCGGACAACCGATGTCCCCTGGCGTCGAAGCCGCCCCCACCTCGACCACGATCATCTTCCAGGACGGTGTGGATGGTTACGCCGGCACCCAGGACACCACCCTGGTGCGCGACAGCACCCAGGCCGTGGGTGCCGACGCTGAGATTCAATTGGCGTGGCAGGCGATAGGTGTAGATGCAGCGCGGCCGGTGATTGCCTTCGATCTGACGACGCTGCCCACCACGGCCACCGTGGTCAGTGCCGAGCTTGACCTCACCGTGATCTCATCGGATCCACAGTCCGTCACAGTGACGGTCTATCCCCTGCTGCGCTTCTGGGATGAGCCTGGCGCCACGTGGACAGAGGCATTCTTCGGAGGGCCATGGGAAGAGCCGGGGGCTTCCGCCATCGGTGTCGACCGCGGCCCAGCGTTCGGGCCGGCGCTGCCATGGCAGGGCAGCAGTGTCGCCCTCAATCTGGACCTCACCGATCTCGTCCGCCAGTGGGTAGCCAATCCGGGACTCAATTTTGGCGTGGTGCTGCAAGCGGAAGGTGAGCCCGGTGTGGATTTCAGCGTCCTGTTT
>JAYRNS010000416.1:0-1903 GCA_041912075.1 Anaerolineae bacterium | reverse complement strand
GACGCCGGTGCACTGTATCGTTACCAGTCCGGCCCCAACAACTGGCAGACCATGGCTACGCCGCCCACCGTGCTGACCAACGAGCGGCCGGCCGTGGCCGCCGCGACCGACGGTTACGCCTACTACCTGCGCAGCAACAACATGGGCAGCGCCAACAACGCCATCGAGGCCATGGTAGTGGACGGTCCGGATGTATTCATCGGCGGCTCGTTCACGCAGCTCGTCAATCCGGATGGCACGACGACCACGGCCAACGGCATCGCCCGCTGGGACGGCCGGCGCTGGGTGGCACTGGGCAACGGCGTCAGCGGCAGCCTGGCCCGCGTGCTGGCCCTGGCGGTGAACGGCAACAACCTCTACGTGGGCGGCGCCTTTACCAGCGTGGTCCAGACCGGCGGCGCTTCGGTCACGGCCAACTACATTGCGACCTGGCGGCGCGATACGCGCACCTGGGCCGCGATGGGCAGCGGCTTCAACAACTACGTCGAGTCCCTGGCCGTGTCGGGCAGCAGCGTCTATGCCGGCGGCAGCTTCACCGATCCGACGTACTTCTCGGTCAACAACAACATCCAGCAACCTGACTGCCGGCCCAGCGAGTACGAAATCACGATCTTCGAGCACGACCAGTTCAACAGCGACCCCGGCGATCCGGGCGACTGGGACGGCTGGTGCGTGAAGCTCGGCGTCGGCGACTATCCGACGCCGCAGAGCTGGGGCAACCACAACGACGAGGCCAGCTCCATCCTGGTGGGCGCCTTCGTGCGAGGGATTCTCTACGAGGACGAGGATTTCGGTGGCAGCAGCCACACGTACAACTCCAGTGAAAGCTTCTTGGGCAACCAGGGTTTCAACGACGAAGCGAGCTCGGTCCGGGTGCAGTACAAACAGTCTACCCACATGCACCACGTGGCGCGCTGGGACGGCAGCGCCTGGCAGCCGCTGAGCCACGGCGTCGGCGGGCGGACGGCCCTCGAGGTCGGCGCACTGGCCGTGACACCCAGTGGCAACCTGTTCGCCGGCGGTGTCTTCGACCAGGTCACCGGCAGCGGGTTCTCGAACCGCGGTGTCAGGAATATCGCCTATTGGAACGGCAGCAGCTGGGGCCAGGCGGGCTGGGGCCTCAACAGCCGGGTGCGGGCACTGGCCGTGGGCAACAATGTGCTGTACGCCGGCGGCGAGTTTTCGACGGCCACGTACTTCACACTCGCGTTCCCCTTCTATCAGGACGTGCCTGCCAGCCGGGTGGCCCAGCTCAACAGCCTGACCCCGGATAGTTACACCACCTGGTCGGCGCTGGGCAGCGGCGTCAACAGTTGGGTCGAGGACATGCTGGTGGATACCAGCGGCGGCTCGCCCAACCCGCTCTACGCGGCTGGCTGGTTCAGCCAGGCTGGCGGCGGGACGGCCAAGGGCATTGCGGTGTGGAACGGCAGTGCCTGGTCCGAGTACGGCAACGGCATCCAGAACCCGTCGCTGGGCCTTAACGGCGTGCAGGCGCTGGCGCTGGACGCCAACGGGGTGACCGCGGCCGGCCAGTTCACCCAGGCCGGACCCTTTGCCATCAACGCCGGTAACATCACCCGGTGGGCCACCCATTATCGGTACCATACTGCGACCAACACCTGGAGTTCGTGGGCATCGCCCGACACGGCGATCGAATGGTCGCTGACCAGCCCGCTGGCCGTGGGCGACAACAGCGGGTTCGTTTACGCGCTGGCGGGCGTGGGGAGCTTCCTCTTCTACCGCTACGACACCGCCAGCAACACCTGGTTGGCGCGGGCCAGCCTGCCAGCCGGCGCCGTTCTCGGCAGCAACAACGCCGTGGTCTGGGCGCAGGGCGCACTTTACCTGCTCACGGGCAGCGGTTCGGCCTTCTACCGCTACACCCCCGGCACCAACTCGT
>JAYRNS010000415.1:0-8234 GCA_041912075.1 Anaerolineae bacterium | reverse complement strand
GTCATCGTCGGATCGAGCACGGCGGGATACTGGCGGTCAGTCGCCGTCCACCAGGTCATGGGTGTGCGCACACCGACGATCCAGGTGTTGGCCTCGGTGTCGGGATAGACGCTGTATTCGCCGGTCGTCATGACGTCGGGGTGGTTCTGTTCGTAGGCAAAAACCGGCTGGAAGGCAATCATGGGCTTGCCGGCGGCATCGCGCAGCTCGAAGCCAGTGCGGCTGCCGAACGCTGCGGTCTGCTGGCGGTCAGCGGCCCACAGAGTCGTACCTTCGGCCAGGCGCAGGCGGGCATGGAGCTCAAGATAGTCGGACGTTGCCGGGACGCGGGGTGGCTGTGCCAGGACGAGCGAGTGCTCGATGCTGCCCGGCCGGCTGGCAAAGGTGTCGGTCAGGCTACTGTCGTCCCAGGTATTGGCATAGCGCAGCATGCGGCCATCGGCCTCTTTGCGCGGGGTGGTGGCTGGCTCGGTCAGTGCGGCAGCCAGCGGGATGAACGCGCTGCCCTCGATACGGCCCAGCGCGATGGCCTGCCAAGAGAAAGAGGCGTCACCGGCGGTGGCGGTGACGGTGGCCAGGTGCGAACCGGTGCGGCTCTGGATCGAGTTGGCGGCCACGACGTAACCGCGCTCGGTGGCACGGAAAGTCGGATCGATGACCTGCCAGCGGCCGAGCGGGTCCTGGTAGTGCAGGTCGCGGCTGCTGAGGATCGAGGTATAGCGACCATCCGGGTGCTGGAAGGTGGCGCTGCGGGCCGTGCGCAGCTCGGTGCGCTCGGGCAGCGCCAGGATGTCGGCCGGCAGGCCGCGCAGGTCACGCGTGGCGGGGGCCGTCGTCGTCGTGGCGACCGATGCCGGCTGGGTCGAGGCCGCGGTTTGCGACCGCGACTGCGCAGGGATGCTACCCGGCACCGGCTGCAGCAGGTTGTACGTGGGCAGCAGGCTCAGGACAACCATGAGCAGCAGCAGGCTGTGCAGAACCGTGCGCAGACGTGGGTTGGGCCAGAGTAAGGTGTGGTTGGCGGTCATCGTTTCCTCCATGACTGGTGTCTTTATTGACAATGATCGAATCGGGGATTCGTGGATACCATTTGGTTGGCAAGGTACGGACTCTGCGGTGACGCTGAGCATGCTCGCTTCCCCAAGTTTGCTAAGGTCAAGTCACCGAGAGTCCGTCGATTTGGGGCCTGTCTGGCACGCCCCCGCTGCCGGAGCGGGACAGTGGTGCGGTATGCCACCGTCGGTTGGTTCCCTGCTCCGGCACTAGAAAGGGCTTGGTGCGATGGCGTATACCTCCTTTTTTGATATGACCAGCGAGACGAACCGGCTGGCGTTGGTTACGAGTGGAGTGTCGCGCAACCAGGCTTCACAGACTTAACAATTCTTCCGTAGAGTTTCACAAGGCCCGCAACAAAATAAGCCTGGCGTTCAAACGCCAGGCTCACAGCTCAAGGCCGCTAAAGCGGGCTGTGACTGCAACCACCCAGTCGGCTTGCAGCCGACTTCAGCTGTGAGCCTGGACCTTGAGGTCCAGGCCGGATGGGAGCGGCAGCCAGGTCAATACGGAGCCCGGCACCCCCAGGTGCCGGAATTGGATTAGCCGAGGTAGAGCTGCTCTTCGGGGTAGTAGACCGGCTGCGGAGGCGAGCGCCGCGCCAGGGCGAGCACGATGGTCAGTGCACCCAGCCGTCCCCAGAACATCATCAATATGATCACCACCTGACCAAAGAAGTTGAGTCTATCGGTAAACGCCAGCGACAGCCCGGTCGTGGCGAAGGCCGAGACCACTTCGAGCAGGGCCTCTTCAAGATGCGCGGTCGGGTGAGTGATGAGGATCAGCCAGGTTGCCATTCCTACAGCCACCAGCGACGTCGCCAACACGGCGACCGCACGTTGGACCGACGCCGTGCCCACGGTGCGCCCACCAACGGTCGGTGCCGGCAGGCGGCGCACGTAACCCCACAGTGTGATCGCCAGCACGGCGACGGTACCAGTCGTAATCCCACCGCCCATCGAGGCCGGCGCACAGCCGATGAACATCAGCATGCTGATGATAAACTGGCTGGCCGGACGCAGGTCGGGAAAGTTGGCCAGCGGTGTAAAGCCGGCGGTGCGCGCCGAGACCGATTGAAAAAACGACAGGTAGACTGCGGTGGACCAGGGATGGTCGGCCATGGTGCCCTGCGGGCCTGTTTCACCAATCAGCAGGGCCACGGCACCGCCGACGATCAGCACCACCGAGATGATGAGCGTAAGGCGGGTGTGCAGGGAAATGCGCTTGCGCTGAAAGACCAAGTCGCCCAGAACGGGAAAACCGAGACCACCCAGGAAAATCAAGACACCCAGGATGAACAGGCTCACGAAATCGCCAGGAATGTTGGTGTAACCGGCACGGCCGAGAAACAGATCGAAGCCCGCATTGCAGAACGCTGACACCGCATGGAACAGGGCATACCACCAGGCCTCGGCGCCCAACTGTGGATACCAGTGAATCCACAGCAGCACAAACCCCGCCCCTTCGATGACCAGGGCGCCGATCACGATGCGCGTCGAGATCCGCACAATGGAGCGCGGTGACAGCAGGCCGAGCGAGTCACTCAGCGCCAGCCGGTCAAAGAATGACAGGCGCCGTCCCATGAGGCGCAGGGCAATCATGGCAAAGATCATAAAACCGAGACCACCCACCTGGATCAGGCTGAGCAAAACCCACTGGCCCAACTGGGTGAGGCGATCGTACGGGATGATGATCGAGAGACCGGTGACGCTGAGCGCAGAGGTGGCGGTGAACAGGGCTTCGTCGAAGCTCAGGGGTGTGGGCCGGCCCATGCCGGGGAGCATCAAAAGCAGGGTGCCGATAGCGATGAGCAGTGCCAGCCCGCCCACCAGACGCAGCGCGGTGGGCGGAGGCCGCAGCAGACGATGCGGCTGGGTGACCTGCCAGGGTCGCGGGGTTGCTGGCGGCTCGACGGTCACGTGAGCCAGCCCATGAGCTGATTGATTTGTGCATCGGTACCCAGAACGGCCATGATATCACCTCCGACGAACGTGTAATCGGCCGGCGGCGAGACGATCAACTCGTCGCCGTGCCGGATGGCCAACACCGTCACACCAAAACGCTGGCGCGGGGCAAACTCATGCAGCGTCTTGCCAATGATGCGCGGTGCTGCGTGCACCTCGGTGATACTGTGACCCGTTCCAAATGCCACGTTGTCGAGCAGCCAGGGCGAGGCGATGAGCATCGACAAGCGCTGCGCCGATTCGACCTCGGGCAGCACGACCTGGTCGGCACCCACGGCCAGCAGGATGGTGCGCTGCCGCTCGCTCACCGCTTTGCTAATGATCCGGCGTACGCCGAGGCTTTTCAAGATGACCGTCGCCATGATGTTACTTTCGAAATTGTCACCAATCGAGACGATCACCGTGTCAAACGCACTGATGTCCACCGCACGCAGCGCATCTTCGTCGGTGGCGTCCAGCGCAACGGTTTGTGTAATTTCGTCCGCCAGGCGCTGCACGATCTCGCGGTTATGGTCGATGCCCAATACCGTATAACCACGGGCAATCAGGCTCAAGGCCAGACTGGTGCCAAAACGACCGAGCCCAATGACTGCAAATTCAGGTTTGGAGCCGCGACGGGCCATGTCTCTTCTTCCTCTGCGCGGTGATGGGATTAGGGCTGCACACTGTTGACATTTTATCCCGATCATACGGGATGATCAAATGTTGGTTTGACAGTTTGCCGGCCGGCACTTTATACTTAGTCGAGTACAACTTGTCGTCCACAGAACCCCACAAGGAGTCATCTATGTCAACCGAGTTCTTCCCGGCCGGCCGCCCCGCACCAGCGTTCAAACAGAAAGCGGTCGGGTCGGGTCGTGAAATCAGTCCACAGGCCATGGCGGGCCGTCCCCTGGTGCTCGTATTCGTCAACGAAGCCTCACAGCGCGGGGGTCGTGCGCTGTTCAAGGCGGTACGCGACACGTACCCTTCGGTATCGCAGGTCTGCCTGGCGACGGTCGTCGATTTGCAGGGGGTGCCGGTAATTCTCAAAGGCATGGCCGAATCGGAGATGAAAAAGCAGTACCAGAAGCTGGCCGAGCGCCTGCCGCCTGAGGATGACCCCACCGAGTACGTCATCATCGTGCCTGACTGGAAAGGGGAAATTCTCAAGGCGTTTGGTCTCAAACGGTTGGACAAACACCCGGCCGCCGTCGTGATCGATGGCCAAAGCGTGGTGCAGGGCAGCTACTTGGGTGAAACGCCTGATACGACGATTCTGACTGCCCTGGCGAACTGCGTGGCAGCCTGATTTTCGTACGGTCACGCCGTTCTCCGCCACGTCGTGACTCACACCACCACCCACGACCTACCCTGACGGCATGCCTCATCTTGCCATTTTTCTGCTGGGTTCGTTGCAGGTGCAGCTCGATGCACAGCCAGTCGGTGGGCTCGATGCGCTGAAGGCACGCGCCCTGCTCGCTTACCTGGTGACCGAAGCAGCCCACCCGCACCGGCGTGAGGTGCTGGCTGCGTTATTATGGCCCGATAGTTCTGACGCTCTGGCGCGGCGCAGCCTCAGCCAGGCGCTGTTTACGGTACGTCGCGCCCTCTCCGACGACACCAACCAGCCACCGTTTTTCCTGTCCACACGTGATACCATCCAGTTCAACCCGGCCAGTGACTATGCCCTGGACGTACAGACGTTCCAGAAACAGCTGGCCCAGGTACACGGTCACCCCCACCCGGCGCTGGCCACGTGTGCCACGTGCCTGGCCCAGCTGGAAGAGGCGGTTGCGCACTATGCGGGTGACTTCCTCCAGGACATCAGCGTGGCCGACAGCCAGCCGTTCGATGAATGGGTGCTGCTGCGGCGTGAGGCCCTGCGCCGCCAGCTGCTCGAGACGCTGGCTGACCTGACCAACGCCCACGAGCAGCGGCACGATCTGGCTGCCGCCCTTCGTTACGCACGGCAGCAGCTCGAACACGATCCCTGGCGCGAAGAAACCCACCGCCAGGTGATGCGGCTGCTGGCTCGCGCCGGCGAGCGCAGCGCGGCCCTGGCCCAGTTCGAAGCTGGCCGCCGCGTGCTGCGCAGCGAGCTCGGCGTCGAGCCAGCCGCCGAAACGGTCGAGCTGTTCGAGCAGATCAAACAGGGAGCGTTGACGCCAGACCACCAGCGGGTGCCATCGCGCGCGACCCCGCCCGCGGCCAAACCTCTGCCGCCGCGCGAACCGCGCCACACCCTTCTGCCGTCGCCGATCACACCGTTCGTGGGACGCCAGCCAGAACTGGCCGCGCTGACGCAGCTGCTGCGCGACCCGCACCACCGCCTGATTACCCTGGTTGGGCCAGGTGGCATCGGTAAAACGCGCCTCGCTTTGCACGTCGCCCACGATCAACAAGGCATGTATGGCAGCGGCGCAGCGTTTGTGCCGCTGGCCGCGGTCACTGCCGCCGATGGTTTGGCGACAGCGATGGCGCATGCGCTCAACCTGGTTTTTCACGGTCTCGCCGATCCGCAAACCCGGCTGCTCGACTTTCTGCGACGGCGCGAGCTTTTGCTGATCCTCGACAACTGCGAGCACCTGGTGGTGGAGATCGAAGCCAGCGACCTGCTGGTGAGGATCCTCGAAGACGCGCCGGGCGTGCGCGTGATGGCCACGTCACGTGAGCCGCTGGGCATCTGGGGTGAGACGGTCTTCGACGTGCCGGGTCTGCCAGTCGCGGGTGACGACACAGATGGCAGTGCCGTCACCCTGTTCGTGCAGCGTGCGCAGCGTGTCAACCGGCATTTTGAGCTAACGCCGGCCATCCTGCCAGCGGTGACCCGCATCTGCCAGCTGGTCGACGGTATGCCGCTGGGAATTGAACTCGCGGCGACCTGGCTGCGCACCCATTCGTGCGACGAGATCGCCGCCGAGATCGAACGTGACCTGGGTTTCTTACACACGACCGCCCGTGGCCTGCCGGAGCGCCACCGCTCGCTGCGCGCCGTCTTCGAACACTCCTGGCAGCTGCTCGATACCGAAGAGCGCACGCTGCTCGGTCAGCTTGCCGTCTTTCGCGGTGGTTTCCACCGCGATGCGGCCGAACAGGTGACCGGAGCCAGTCGCGGACGTCTGGCCACCCTCAGCGCCAAATCGCTCCTGCGCCGCAGCCAGGGTGGCACGTACGATCTGCACGAGGTGATCCGTCAATATGCCTGGGAGAAGCTGCACGAGCTCGAACTGGCCACGGTGACCCGGGCGCGGCATCTGGCCTACTACACCTGGCTGGCCCAGACCGCGGCACCCGCGTTATGGGGCGTGCACCAGGATGTCTGGCTGGAGCAGCTGGAGCAGGAGCACGACAACTTACGCGCGGCCCTGGTCTGGTCGCTCGAGGCAGGCGACCAGTGGTTGGGTCTGCAGCTGGCCGCGGCCCTCTGGCGTTTTTGGGAGACACGCGGACACCTGCAGGAAGGACTGCGCTGGTTCGAACAGCTGCTGGTCACCGCGCTGGCGCAGCTGCCTCTCGAACCGCCCGCGGCTGCCGACCTCGCAGGCTGGTCTGCCGAGGATCGTGCCCATGCGCAGGCCCTGGCGGATGCCAGCAACGGCGCCGGCAACCTGGCGCGTGACCTCTGCGACTTTCCGCGCGCCCTGCAGCACCACCAGCGCAGCCTGGCCTGGCGAAGGGCGCTGGATGATTGGCCCGGTGTCTCGTCGTCGTTGGGCAACCTGGGTGAGGTGGCGCGCGAGCAAGGGGATCTACCGGCGGCGCGCAGGTATTATGAAGAGAGCTTGACCCTGAAGCGGCAGCTGGGTGAGGTCAAGGGCATCGCGGTTGGCCTGCACAACCTCGGCATCCTCGAGCATACCGAGGGCAATCTTGCAGGGGCCGCCACGCTGCTGGAAGAAAGTCTGGCCCTGAAACGCCAGCTGGGCGACAAACGGGCCATCGCTTACCTGTTGAATGACCTGGGTGCCGTGTGGCGCGACCTGGGAGACCGGGCGCAGGCTCACGCCCTGCACCAGGAAGGGCTCGCTCTCTGCCGTGAGATCAAAGATGCCAGCGGCACGGCGGCCGCGCTGCACAGCCTGGGACTCCTGGCACTCGATGCAGGCCGCCCGGCTGAAGCAGCCCCACTGCTGGATGAGAGCCTGGGTCTCTTCGAGCGTTTGGCTAACCAGGTTGCCTGTGCCGATGTCATCGAGACCCGGGCCGGTGTCGCGTTGGCGCAGGGTGATACCACCGAGGCCGGTCGGCTCGCCGCGCGTGCCGCCGCGGTCCGCACCGCCGTTCGCGCTCACCCGACCGCCGCCCAGCTCGCCCGCCTCGCCGCTTACCGCGCCACCGCCCGGCAGCGCGGTGAGGAGGAGCTGTTCCAGGCGGGGTGGGCTGACGAATGCCGTCAACGAATAGGGATCGAATAAACGAATGAAGATGCGCTGTTCTTTTTCGGCCGTGGCCGTAACCCGGAATAGCAAATTCGTGATTCGCTGATTCGTAGCCACAATTCGTTGACGGCCATTCGTTCTACGGCACCGCCAGCGTCAGCGACGTCGCCCCATACGCTGGCGTGTACGCATACCCATGGCCGTTGATCGTCGTGAAGGTCGCCGTGCGCGTGCCGTATGTCAGCGACACGAAGCTGCTGCCGCTGGCCGGGCTGAAACCGTTGATCGTCGTCACGTCCAGCGTACCCGCCAGGGTTGCGCGGCCGCTGACCGTCAGCTGGTCGTGCTGCGTGCCGGCCGTCAGACCACCCAGTTCGATAGCCAGCGTGCCCGCGGTATTCTGCGTGTAGGTCCCAACGATCGTCATGACCCCTGCTGCGCCCACACCGCCGGGCTGCACGATGCTGCTGTTGGTCAGATTACCCGTGATCGTGCCAGCCCCGGTCAGCTGACCGCCCTGCAAGCTGAGATTGCCTCCGCCACCGACGTTGCCGCCGGCCAGGTTCAACACACCTGCCGTCTGCGTGAAGGTCGTGACGTCGATGGCGCCGCCCTGCACCTGGATCTGCCCGCTGTTGGTGAGCGGCGCCGCACCACCATAGGGCCAGTCCGAGTCGGTGCGCAAGGTCAGCGTGCCGCTGCCGGTCTTGACCAGCAACCCCCGGTTGTCGAAGCTGGGCTGGGCGCCCTGGAAGCTGCACGAGATCACGCCGCCGTTGTTGACCAGCTTACAGCGGTTGTACTTGAGCTCGCCGCTCGCCTGCACGGTGCCGGTTGGCATGTTGCGGAAGATCGC
>JAYRNS010000414.1:0-2534 GCA_041912075.1 Anaerolineae bacterium | reverse complement strand
CGGCGAAGCTCGGCTGCAGCGGGTTGTTGACGTTGACCACGTGGATGCCGTTTTGACAGGTATCGCCGACGCTGCGAAACACGTAGAGGTACCCCGTCGCCTGGTTCATCCACAGGCTGTGACCGGCCACGAAGCCGGCGTAGTGCCCCGTCTCGTTGAACGTGACCGGCGGGTTGTTCACCGCACGCAGCTGCGTCAGATCAAAAACCTGCAGACCGTGCTGGGTCGGTGTGTCAGCCACGACGTAGGCAATATTGCCGTACACAGCCATGTCGCGGTACTGCGACACCCCCTGGTGGCTGGGCAGCTGGCCCAGAAAGATCGGATGCTCGCGGTCGGTAATATCCACAAAGGCGGTGGCGTCTGTCAGACCGAACAGCACGTAGTCGTGTCCGGTCTGAGGATCGGTCCACCCCCAGTGTTTGTTGCCTTTGATGGTCGTGTTGGATGCACCCAGTTCGGCCAGTGACAGATGCGCCAGCAGGTCGACGTTGTCGCAGGGATAGCCGGCTGCGCTGCCGCCGGCACAGGCCTGGCGGTCTGTCACGACCGACCCGGCATGGGGGATGCTGAAGGTCGCCACGACGGCCACGACAGACATAACTGTCCAGAGAGAGATCAGTTTTTGCATGGTACGCGCTCCAGGTGGTAAGCTCGCAGAGTCTGGGGATTGTAACACACCAAAAGATCGGTTGAAAAATCACCATGCGACGTTCGCTGCTTTTCCTTTTTTGTCTGACGATCCTGGCAGCCAGCTCGATGACGGCGGCGGCCGGTCCAACCGACCTGCCCTGGGTCTACAGCACCTATCTGGGCAGCGAGTCAGAAGACCTGGGTGCCAGTGCCGTCGTGGATGCCATGGGACGCGTGACCGTAACCGGGTTCACTTCCGGGACGAGCTTTCCTACCGGGCGACAGGTCGATGCGTCACAGCATGGTGTTGACGTCTTCGCAAGTCGTTTCGACACTGCGGGCAGCACGCTCGATTTTAGTTACTGGTTCAACGCCCTGACCCTCTTTGCCGAGGACGAAGGTTACAGCGTCGCGCTCGATGCCCAGGGCAACGCCTACGTCACCGGCTATACCCGTTCGCAAGATTTTTGTACGGTTTTCGGCAGTGTTCCCGGTTTCAGCCCGACCTACTTTGGCGAAACCGACGCCTTCGTGCTCAAAATCCGCGCCGATGGCAGCGGCCTGGCCTACTGCACCTTTCTGGGCGGCAGCGACTGGGATGTGGGACGTGCGATCGCGGTGGATGCGTCCGGCAGTGCGGTGGTGGCCGGGGGGACGTGGTCGAACGATTTTCCGGTCACGACCGGCGCGGTACAGCCCGCGCTGGCCGACTTACGCGACACCTTTCTCGTCAAACTGGATGCGAGCGGTACTGCGCTGCTGTACAGCACCTTCCTGGGCGGCACTGGCCAGGAGGAAGCGGTTGGGGTGCAGGTCGATGCGGCTGGTGCTGTCCACGTCACCGGTTGGACCAACTCCGCCAACTTTCCGGTCACGCCCGGTGCGTTTGGCCGGGTTTACCGGGGCAACACTGACGCCTTCGTCTACAAGCTCGATGTCGCTGGCCCGCAGTTGGAATACAGTACGTACCTCGGCGGCAGCGATGAAGACCGGCCGGCGGCGCTTGCCCTGGTGGGGTCGAATGCGGTCGTAACCGGTGCGACACGATCGGTCGACTTCCCGACGACGCCAGCCGCCCTGGCCAGCGCGCCGCACGGCAGCCAGGACGCGTTCGTCACCCGTTTCTTGCCCGACGCACAGTCACTGGTATTTTCGACCTACGTGGGCGGCAGCGGCGACGATTGGGCATGGGCCATTCAGACGGACCGTGATCATGCCCTGTGGATCGCCGGCGCCACTGCATCGAATGACTTCCCGATCACAGCCGGCGCCGTTTCGACGGCTCGACACGGCGAGCTCGATGCAACCCTCATCCAGCTCGCAGCCGCTGGCTCGCAGCTGCGCTACGGCACCTATCTCGGAGGGAGCGACGTGGACCAGGCACGTGGGCTGGCACTCACCGGTCAGGATGATGTCATCCTGACCGGCAGCACCTCGTCGGCCGATTTCCCCACCACGCCGCTGGCTTTCGACACCAGCTACAACGGTGGAGGTGATGTGTTTGTGACCAGGCTGCGGCTGGGCGCTGCAGACCTGACCAGCAGCAGAACTTACCTTCCTCTGTTAAACCGCTGACGCCGCCCGGCTTAAGGCTTGCCTGGCGGCGATGGGCACGTCCAGCCCCACTGCGCGCTAAACTGCATGACATCAGCCACGGTGACGAGACCGTCCTTGTCGCGATCGACGCGGTTGCGATAGCAGGCATCGGCCCGGCCGCAGTTCCAGCTTTGTGCGGCCTGCGTGATGTCGAGCGCGTCCACCTGGCACGAGCAGTCCAGGTCCCGCCAGGTACACAGCGGCTGCGGCTGCAGGACGAACAAGCCCTCGCCGATACCGCTGACGATCACGGTGCCACTGTCGAAGAAGGGATAGTTACCCCAGGCGCCGCTGAATTGGGCGTT
>JAYRNS010000413.1:0-6070 GCA_041912075.1 Anaerolineae bacterium | reverse complement strand
CGATATACATGGCCCAGATGATGGCGGCCGGGCTGTTGATCGTCATCGAGGTGCTGACCTCACCCAAGGGAATCCCGGCAAAGAGCAGCTCCATGTCGGCCAGCGAGCTGACGGCGACGCCGCACTTGCCAAATTCACCCAGCGCCTCTTCGGCATCGGTGTCGTACCCGTAGAGGGTTGGCATATCGAACGCGACCGACAACCCCATGTTGCCCTGGCTGAGCAGATAGCGGTAGCGAGCATTGGTCTCCTCGGCGGTACCAAACCCGGAGAACATGCGCATCGTCCACAGGCGGCCGCGGTGCATGGTGGGATAGACACCGCGGGTAAACGGGTATTCACCGGGGAAGCCCAGGTCGCGGCCGTAATCGAGATCGGCCACGTCCAGCGGCGTGTACAGCCGCCGGACTGGTGTACTGGAGGTGGTGATGAATTCGGCCTGTCGTTCCGGTGCCCGCGCCAGGGTATGTTGGAGGGTCGTTTCCTCCCACTGTTCGTAGCTGTCGCGCAGCTCGTCGAGCCTGGATTCGTCGTACATCGTTGTCGCCTCCATCCTTGTCGCCACGGTCATTGTGGCCCCGGTGCCGGTTCTAGGTTTCCGACCAGGTACCGCTGAGCGCCGCCTCCAGGCACTGCTCCAGCTCGCCGAAACGCATCGTGACCCCGCTGTGGGCCGGGGCGTAACAGGCCATCTTGCCGGCGTTGGTCGCCATGCTGCGGATACCCAGCTGGCGTACCGGTGCCACCACGGCACAGGTGTCGGCTACCACCATCCCGCCGGCGTCCTCGATGGCCTGCACCCAACCTGCCTCTTCCGCACGCGCTCGGATCAGCCGTCCCGTCGTCACCCAGAGCCGGGTGCGCAGCTGTTTGCCGCGTAAATACGCGGCAATCGTCTCGATCTCGGTCAGGCTGGCGTGCGGACAGCCAATCGTCACCAAATCGATGGCGGTGACTTCTGGGTTGGCATCCATGACCGCGTAGGCGGGTGCCAGGCTGTCGATACGCAGCCGCTGCGGCGCCGGCCCGATGAGTGCCGTGCCGTGTGTGCGCGCCTCTGGGGTATAGCCAGCGATGTGGTACAACGCCACGGCACCGTAACCGGCCAGGGCGGCACCCAGCGTCTTGAGCCGGTCACCGGCAGCCCCCCCCTGGGTGATGTCCTCTGGCAGGGGCGGCAGCCAGGCCGCCAGGTCGGCAAACCACAAGCAGCCGTTGCCCACCTGTTTGCCCACGAGATAGCCGAGGGCGCCAAATTCGGCAATCGACCGCACCGGGCAGGTTACTTCGACGATCCAATTGGCCCGCCGGCCTTCGTCCAGGTGATATCCGTAACGTGCCGTCCGCCCCACGATCGCCGCAGCCAGCGCACTGGGTCCCCCCTCGCGGTTGGTCCGGATACCGAGAACCGAGTTACCAAAGACAACCGCACTCGACTCGGCCCAGGCCACGTGTTCGCCCAGGCGCAGCCCGGATTCCGGGAACAGGTACGGTACGCAGCTCAAGGTCTGCTGTACCCCCAGTTTGGCAAAGGCGCCGATGGCCCGCAGCTGCGGCTGGGCAAACGCGGCATCGAAGCCGATTTCTTCCCAACGCGCCTCTTCCATGCCCATGGGATTCAACATCGTCGGCACACGCACCCGTGCGCCGGCATCGGCCCAGGATTTGAGAAATTCAACCCCGGCGTCGCCAATGTTCTTGTAACTGACACCGGCAATTTGCGCGTGGGTAATCGGAACCAGGTCGGGTGCGCCGTAGATGGAACCCAGGGTGGCCACGATCTCCATGGCTTTTTGCACACCGGGACCGTGCTCGCCGGCCAGCATCGCCTGTTCTTCTGCGGTGAGGTGAAATTCACTCATAGATTGCCAACATCCTGCTTTATTATCGGACAAAGCCGGGGATAAGTCAATCTTGCTGGCTGCGCGCTGCGTCATGGGTTGGAGGTTGGAGGTTGGACGTTGGAGGTTGGAGGTTGGACGTTGGCGGTTGGAGGTTGGACGTTGGCGGTTGGAGGCTGGAGGTTGGAAGTTGGAGGTTGAATGATGCGTATCATAGTGCCGGCGGGTGACTGGGGGTAGAATCTGGGCAGACGAATGTAGGGATGGCTCCCTCAGGCGCATGCACATCAAGTGGAGAGTGCGTACCCGCGACGCAGCCCACGTAGCATAGCGGCGTGCTAACAGCACGTCTGCCAGATTGTGTCACCATACCTGGGAGGAAACCATGTCTGGCCGCTTGTTAGGCGAGGCGGTGACGGTCGAAAATCTCATCGCCAAGGCAAAAAAGCCGGCTCAGGACGCCATGCGGCTGCATCCGTTCTATCGAGGCAAGATGGAAACGGTACCCAAGTGTGCCATCCGCAGCCTCGACGATTTTTCGATTTGGTACACACCAGGGGTCGCAGCACCATGCAAAGCGATCCAGGCTGAGCCGGATCTGGTGTACGAACATACCAACAAATGGAACACGATTGCGATCGTCAGCGATGGCACCCGCGTGTTGGGACTCGGCGACATCGGCCCCAAAGCTGGTTTGCCGGTTATGGAAGGTAAAGCCCTGCTCTTCAAGTATCTGGGCGGGGTGGATGCGGTGCCGATCATGCTGGGGACGAAGGACCCTGACGATATCATTCACACCGTACTGCTGCTGCAGCCCAGCTTCGGTGGAATCAACCTGGAGGATATTGCACAGCCCAAGTGTTTCCGCATATTGGACACACTGCGTGAACAGGCTGAGATTCCGGTCTGGCACGATGACCAGCAAGGCACGGCTACCGTCGTGCTGGCCGGCCTGATGAACGCCCTCAAGGTCGTTGGAAAAACACCTTCGGCAGTCAAAGTGACTTTTATTGGTGCCGGCGCCAGTAATGTGGCGATCAGCCGGCTCTTTTTTGCCTGGGGCATCCAGCCCGAAAACTGTATGTTTGTAGACAGCCAGGGTATTCTGAACAAGCAGCGGGCCGACATCTACCACCGCCGGGCTGAATTCGTTGACAAATGGCGCTTGTGTGAGGCCACCAACATCACACAGCGCAGCGGTGGCATTGCCGAAGCCTTGGCCGGCTCCGACGTCTGCATTGCCCTGTCCAGGCCGGGGCCCGACACCATCCAGAAGGAATGGATCAGGTCGATGGCCGAAGAGGCCATCCTGTTTGCCTGCGCCAATCCAATCCCGGAGATATGGCCGTGGGAAGCACAGGAGGCCGGCTGTGCGATTGTGGCGACTGGACGTTCGGATTTTCCCAACCAGGTCAACAACTCGTTGGGTTTCCCCGGGATTTTCCGGGGCGCGCTCGACGTGCGGGCGCGCACGATCACCGATACGATGTGCCTGGTGGCGGCCCAAGAACTGGCGCGGTTCGCCGAGGCGCGTGGCTTATCGGCTGACGCGATCTTGCCCACCATGGAAGATTGGGAAATCTATGCCCGTGAGGCAGTGGCCGTGGGGATGCAGGCACAGGCGGAAGGCGTGGCCCAGCTAGAGGTCAACGCCGCCACACTGTATGATCACGCCCAATGCATGATTGGCCGTGCGCGTGCCATTACGCGCACGATGATGGAACGTGCCTTGATTGCGCAGCCTCCGGAGAACTAACAGAGGGCGGGGCGCTTTGTGTGCCCCGCCCTCTGCCACTCGCGGCTGTGCAGTTGTTGTGAACAACTGGAGGATTCTCCACATATGTATGACTTTATGATTCTGGGGGGCGGACCAGCCGGTTTGGCTGCCGCCGTGTATGCGATTCGTAAACGCCTGAACGTCATCCTGGTCGGTGACAATCTAGGAGGCAAAACCGGCTGGCACCTGGACGTGCCGTGGCTTGAGCAGCACCATGTGATCACCGGTGAAGAAATCGTGCGCAAAATGAAGGGTGAAATCCGATACCTGGATTTTGCGCGCGTGTTGGATCGTGCGATCCGCGTCGACACGATTGCCGGCGGTTTCCGGGTCCATATCGCCTCGGGTGACCAGTTCGACGCCCGCGCGCTGCTGGTTGCCACCGGGGCCCATCCGCAAACCCTGCGCATTCCGGGCGAAGAGAAGTACCGGTTCAAAGGCGTGACCTATTCGGCGATCAGCTACGCGTCAGCCATGGTGGACAAAACCGTCGCGGTGATTGGCGATGGACCGCTAGCCCTGCGCAGCACAGCCGAGCTGCTGCGCTCCGCCGCGCGTGTCTACTTGATTGCGCCGACAGCTGGCATTCTGGAAACGCCGTTGGGCAGGCGTCTGCAGGACGCGCCGCACTTCTCGATGTACGAGGGCTACTTTGTCTCTGAGATTCAGGGCAGGGATTATGCGGAAGCGATCGTGGTGCGCAACGGCGATGGCATTGCCCGCAGCCTCAAAGTGGACTGTGTATTCGTCGAAGTGGACCTGATACCCGATTCCGAGCTGGTTTGCCACCTGGTGCGCTGCGATGACCAGGGCCACATTCTCGTCGACCACCGCAACCGGACCAGCCGCGAGGGTGTTTTCGCCGCCGGTGATGTCACCAACGTGTATGCGGAACAGGTGCTGATCGCCGTGGGTGAGGGCACCAAAGCTGCGCTGAGTGTCTCAGAATACTTGCTTAGCTCCGAGTTCGAGCCAGAACCGGCATCATGACGCGGCGCAGCCGCTTTGACAAAGCGGTCGAGTTGCGGTAGAGTTACGTCATGTTTGTTACGTGTGTTCCAGCATTCAGGAGGTTCAGGCCAACGGCTTCCAATGGCGGCCTGTTGGGTCGCGCACGGGTGGGTTCCTGAAAGACCAACCCGCATGGGAGCCGTTTGCAGCCACGCAGGGTATCACCTACCCGCGTGGCTTTTTTGTACCGTCTTGACACTGCCATCATCAGGAGGAAATCATGTCACGTCCCAAAGTCAAGAAGTGCGTTCTCGCCTACAGCGGCGGGTTGGATACATCGGTCATCGTGCCCTGGCTGCGTAACAAATATGGCTGCGAAGTGATCTGCTTTACGGCTGACCTGGGTCAAGCCGAGGAGCTGACCGGTCTCGAAGCCAAAGCGATCGCTTCGGGTGCCAGCAAGTGTTACATCGAAGACCTGCGCCTGGAATTTCTGACCGACTTCGTCTTCCCCACCTTGCGCGCGGGCGCGACCTACGAGCACAAATATCTACTGGGCACGTCGTTTGCACGCCCACTCATCGCCAAACGTATGGTCGAAGTCGCAGAAATGGAAGGGGCGGATGCCGTCGCCCACGGCGCCACTGGCAAGGGCAACGATCAGGTACGTTTCGAGCTGACCGTCATGGCGCTCAACCCGCGTCTGCGCATCATCGCCCCCTGGCGCGAATGGGAGATTCGCAGTCGTAAGGATGCCCTGGACTACGCCGCCGAGTACCACGTACCCGTCACGGCGACCGAGAAGTCGATTTACAGCCGCGACCGCAACCTGTGGCACCTCAGCCACGAGGGTGGCCGTCTGGAAAATCCCTGGCTGGAGCCGGAAGAGGCCATGTACCAGATTTCGGTGGCACCGGAAGCGGCACCGGATACCCCAGAATACCTGGAGATCGATTTCAAACAAGGGATGCCGGTGCGTGTCAACGGCGTTGCGCATGGACCGATTGGGGTCATGGAGACACTCAACGAGATTGGCGGACGCCACGGCATCGGGCGCATCGACCTGGTCGAAAACCGGCTGGTTGGCATCAAGTCACACGGCGTTTACGAAACCCCCGGCGGCACGCTGCTCTACCTGGCACACCAGGCCATCGAAGAGCTGGTGCTGGATCGCGAAACCCTCCACTACAAACAGCAGGTCGGGCTCAAATATGCGGACCTCGTGTATAATGGCCAGTGGTTCACGCCGCTGCGCCAGGCCTTGGATGGGTTTGTCAACGTCACACAAGAGAAGGTCACCGGTCGGGCGCGTTTGAAGTTGTACAAGGGCTCGGCCATCCTGGTGGGCCGCCAATCACCGCACAGCCTCTACCGCGAGGACTACGCGACCTTCGACGAGGACGACGTCTACAACCAGAAGGACGCTGAAGGGTTCATCAAGCTGTTTGGCCTGCCGTTGAAGGTCGAAGCGATGATCGAAATCGAGGGCGGCGGGGTGAGT
>JAYRNS010000412.1:0-2397 GCA_041912075.1 Anaerolineae bacterium | reverse complement strand
TCCGCCGGAGGCGATCCATGAAGATTGAACTCACCACAACCGTCGGCCAATTGGCGATGGACCAGGGCCAAATCAGCCCCAATGCACCAAATGCGCGTGCCATCGAGCCCGGCAACGCCAAGGGCAATCTCTACCTCCTGCTCGAGCTGAGTGGACCGGAGACAGGCCGCACTCGCCTCTACCGGCAGGTCCTCAACGACGTTCAAACTGTCTTCTACCAGGTGCCAGGTAACATCTCCGACGTGTTGCACAACTCGGTTTCGCGCGCACACAGCTTCATTCAGGCCGCCAATGCAGCCCAACCGTCAGACAAACGCTGGCGTGGTGGTATCAGCTGTGTTGCCCTGTACCGCGATCATGTCTACCTGGGCCAGGCCGGTCCGGCACTCGTGCTGGTCACGCACCCCACGACCGTGGAGATGTTCCCGGCTGATTCGATCCCACCCTCCGTGGCATTGGGGGACGCCGATGCACCGATGGTGGACCTCTACCACACGCGGATCGAACCAGATAATATGATCTTGCTGCTGGAAAGCGGCTGGCTTCTGCACACCGACGTCGAGACCCTGGCTGGTATCACCACGGCCCCAACCGTGCCGGCCGTTTTGGACGTGCTGGCCGACCTGGCCGGTACGTCGCGGCTGGCGGCACTGGCGATCGGTACCCAGGCCGTGGCCGCAGCCACTCCTGCGGCGCCCGCAGCCGCCAAGACATCCACCACCGCCGTGGCCAGCGACGAGGCGGCCGACTGGGAACAAGACAAACAATGGTGGGAAGAGGCCGCCGCCACGGCGACCGTGACGGGGGCCCCGGCATCACCCGCAACACCTGGCACCGCGCCCGCAGCCGGGCTGGCTGCTGCTGGTACGGCCATGCTGCAAGGCAGCCGGCGTCTGGTCGAAGGTATGCTGCCCGACAAACCTGGCACGGCACAGACCGCCCCCGCGGCCAAAGCAGCCGCGGCGACGACGGTACAGAAGAAGCCGCCGCGCCCGTCGCGGGCGAAACCGGCGGCGGCACCGGCCGGCCGCTCGCGCTGGCCCATGATCCTGGCGCTGGTCATCATCCCCATCATTATCCTGGGTCTGGTTGGTATCATGTACCTCCTACGCGGCCGCGACCGGGAAAATCGCTTCCAGGGGCTGGTTCAGGATGCACGGGCCGCCGTGGCCTCGGCCAGCGGGTTGGAAGAAACCCAGGCCCGCACCCGCCTGACCACGGCGCTGGACAACGTCAACGAGGCATTGATTCTCAAACCCGGTGATGCTGACGCCTTGCAGCTGCAGGATACGGTGGAGAGTGAGCTGAACCGGGTCAACCGGGTCACGCCGCTGTACCTGGTGGCACCCCTCAAAGAGTTCACGGGCACCGACCGCGACCTGGGCCGTGTCCTGGTCAACGGCGGTGACATCTATGTGCTGGACCGTGGTCGCGACACGGTCGAACGATTCCGCTTGAACAACCTGGGGGACGGGCTGCAGCCTGATGAGGGTGGCGTGGTGATCGAACGAGGCAAGACGGTCGGCTCCACAGTGGTGGGCGAACTGGTCGATATGGTGTGGGCGTCACCGGCCGGGGCCCGCACCCAGGCCGCACTGTTGGTGCTCGATTCGAACGGCACCATCTTCGAATACCAGCCGCCGTGGGAGCTGAAAGTGCGCCCGGTTGCCATGCGCGACATGTGGCAGCAGCCACGGCTGGCCTCTACGTACGCGGGCAACCTGTATCTGCTCGACAGCGGCTTACAGCAGGTACTGCGCTATCGCCCCGGGCAGGACCTTTCGTTCAGCGAAGCGCCCGACCAGTATTTCCCACCAGAGACGCCCGTCGATCTGACCGGTGTACAGGACATGGGGATCGACGGCAGTGTCTGGACACTGTTCGCCAATGGAAACGTGGGCAAGTATCTCAGTGGCAAAAGCGAACCCTTCAGTCTGCAGGGGGTGCCGGCAGCCTTGGAGCGTCCCACCTCGTTGTTCGTCGGCGTCGATGGTAATGCGCCGGCCAATAACCTGTACGTGACCGATGCTGGCCCCGGTGTCATCATGCAGTTCGACAAAAACGGCCAGTTCCTGCGCCAGTTCCGCGAAGCCGACGGTCATCAACTTGCGGGTCTGCGCAGCCTGTTCGTCGACGAAGCGGCGGCCAAGTTCTACGCGCTGACGGGCAGCGGGCTGTTCCAGATCGACATTCCGCGGTAACAACCACGACCAGAGTTGCCAAATCTTGGAGACTTGGCAACTTTAGCCACAAGCACCCACGCCGGATTTGTACACCTATCGGCCTGTGTTATAATCGGCGCCATGAGTTCGACACAGCCTTCACTCAATGACGCCTCCCCGGCTTCAAGCACGGTAGCCCACGGTTCACGGTGGGCCACCCTGTTGCTGGCCCTTT
>JAYRNS010000411.1:0-6146 GCA_041912075.1 Anaerolineae bacterium | reverse complement strand
GCGTGAGGGGGGATGAATGACCGATACACCGCGGGCGCTGCGTAGTGGTCATTTGGTGCTGCTGGCTACGCTGTTCGGGGCACTGCTTGCCGTAGCCATGGGTCTGTTCACCCCGGAGGGCACAGCACCGGTTTCGGTCGCACTGGCCCTGGGTGGTGTGCTGGCAATCACGGCGGGGTTGTCCAAGACCTGCACCCCGTGAGGGGTCAATATGATCTTCGTGATCGCGCCCCTCGTGCAGGAGCGTCAGACTCAACGCCAGTGGCTGATCCGGACCCTGGTCTATGCGATATCGTTGGTGGTCACAGTCGTGCTTTTCAACACACTGCTGGCCTGGCTGGCGGCTGGCCTCCAACATTGGCTGGGCCTGGCTGACAGCGGCCGCTTTCTGCTCATGACGCTCGTGGGTGGTTTTGCCCTACTTTACAGTCTCTACGAAATCGGCCTGCTGCGCCTGCCGCTGCCCGCGCTCGCCATCCAGGTGCCACGCAGCTGGGCGACGACCGGTCTCTACCGGGGTGCCGCGATCTACGGGGCAGCACTGGGTGGTGCTGGTTTTATCACCTACCTGCCCTTTGCCTCTTATCATACGATGCTGCTCTGGAACCTGGTGATCGCGGTCCCTCTCTACGGTACCGTGCTCGGTTTGTTGTACGGCGTGGCGCGCATCCTGCCGGTGTTTGGCCGTGAGGTGCGCGGAGCACCGATCAACGCGCTGGTGGGCTGGAAAGAATGGCTCTACAGCCGCATCTCGGTCTGGCATTTGCTCAATGCCCTGGTTCTGAGCCTCTTTGGTGGTTACGTCGTCGTGATGGCTATCCAGGCTTTGTTATGACGGCAGCGATGAACGCGTGGTCCTCCCCGCCTGCCATCCCATGACGCGACGTGGCAATCCTGATCATTTCACCAGTGATCCAGGCGTCGCCGTCTTCGATGCCGCCAACCTGGAAACCGGCAAAGGCCTCATCGGCGGTGATCCCGTGCAGCGTGCACGACGCACCGGGCATCACGCGGCGCCCCTGACCGGAGCCCTGCTGCAGATGGCCGACCTGGCGCAAGCACCTTACCAGGAACGCCTGGCGCAGTTCCTGGCCGGCGGTCCACTGGAGATCGAGATCGGTTTTGGGGACGGCACCTTTCTTTTGGATCGGGCACGCAAACACCCAACACACCAGTTTCTGGGCTTCGAGGTCCGCTGGGAAGGGGTAAAGCCCGTCCTGGACAGGATCCAGACCACAGGTTTGAGCAACGTCCTGGTCTCGGCGGACGATGCCCGCTATGCACTGGCCCGCGCCCTGCCACCCGCCTGCGCACAAGTCATTCATGTGCTGCTTCCCGACCCGTGGTGGAAACGCCGCCACCAACACCGGCGCATGTTTACCCCCTTTACCGTCGATCTCTATGCCCGTACCCTGGTCGCCGGCGGTCTGCTGCACGTCAAAACCGACGTACCGGCTTACGCCGAGCTGATTGCCAACATTGTTGCTGCGAGCGGGCACTTCTTTGCGCATGACGATACGCTGGCCGCCCAATTTGCTGACACCGTGCCCACCACCCGCGAAGCATGGTGCCTGGCCAATGGCCATCCGGTGGTCACGTGGTGCTTTCGGAAGCGTGAGGCGTGAAGGCGTGGGGCGTGAAGGCGTGGGGCGTGAAGGCGTGAAGACGTGAGGCGTGAAGACGTGAGGCGTAAGACAACCAACAAAGCGGACTCCAATCCAAAATCCAAAATCCAAAATCCAAAATCGAAGGACTCCAATCCAAAATCCAAAATCCAAAATCCAAAATCGCATGGCCCCAATCCAAAATCCAAAATCCAAAATCCAAAATCGCCCTCACCCTTACCGGCATTGCCCACGGCGGTGAAGCGATTGGGCGTCATGCGGGGAAAATAGTCTTTGTACCCTACGCCATTCCCGGCGAACACGTCACCGTCGAGCTGGTGCAGGAAAAGGCACAATGGGCCCGCGCCCGGCTGCTGGCGGTGGAGACACCGAGTCCCGACCGCGTCACACCACCCTGCCCCTATTTTGGGCCTGACGCGTGTGGTGGCTGCCAGTGGCAGCACATGGCTTACGAGCGCCAGTTGGCGCTGAAACATGACATCGTGCGTGACCAGCTGCAGCGCCTGGGGCACATCGCCGATCCTCCAGTCGAAGACGTGTGGGCGGTGGCCCTCGAAGATCAACCAGACCCAGCCTGGCACTACCGTAACCACGTCCAGTTTGGCATCATGCCCGATGGGCTGCCTGGCTTGCAGCGCGCCAACAGCCATGACCTGGTCGCCATCGCCGAGTGTCTGCTCGTGCAGCCACCACTGGCTGCGGTGCACGCCGCGCTCTGGGAAGGACTGGCGGCGAACGAAGATCAGGACATGGAATCGATGGCCGGTACCGAAGCGCCTGCCTACAAAGGCAAGGTGTGGGTTCTTGACGACGACGATGTGCCGCCGGCTGGCGCAGCACGCCGTGCCGTTTCCCAGAATAGGGTTGTCCGTCTGGCCATCCGAGCCGGGCTGCGCACCGGCGATACGCTGCTGGTGCTGGAAACCGAAGACGACACGCCGCCATCCTTCAGCCTCGACGTGCCGGCAGACGTCGCACTGCTGCACACCGATGGTGGCGCCCAAGCACTCGTCGGCCAGGCTTATCTGGAAGAAGAGATTGCCGGCCAGCGCTATCGTATTTCGGCTGGCAGTTTCTTTCAGGTCAACCCGGCCGGCGCCGAGGCGCTCGTCGATCGGGTTGTGACTTTTTTGGATCCGCAGCCCGGACAGCGACTGCTCGATGCCTATGCGGGGGTTGGGCTGTTTGCCCTGGCCCTGGCCCCCCTGGCTGGTTACATCGAGGCTATCGAAGACAGCACCAGCGCGTGTGCCGACTTTGCCTGGAATGCGCGTGATCTGGCCAATGTCACGCTGCACAGCGGACCGACCGAGGCGGTCCTCGCTGCGCTGCCTGGCCCTTTCGACGGGATCGTCGTCGACCCGCCGCGCCGCGGTTTGGGCGACGGCGTCGTACACGCGCTGGCCCGATTGGCTCCGGCGCGGCTGGTGTACGTGTCGTGCGACCCGGCGACGCTGGGGCGCGACGCCGCCCTGCTGTCGGCAGCGGGCTTTGTGCTGCGCACCGTGCAGCCGATCGACCTGTTTCCGCAAACCTATCACGTGGAGTGTGTCACGCTGTGGGAAAGATAAGCCTGATTCTGTTATTGCTCCTTCTCGTACTGGTACCGTCAGCGCAGGCAGCCTCAGCACCACCCGCCTGTACTCTACTCAGCGGCGCCGTGTGCCCGCAGACGGTCGACGGCCGCCTACAGTGGCTGCACACCCGCCAGGTACAGGGCGATTTGCCTGGCGAATTGGCCGCCGCCGTACCCGTCACGGTACGTTTCGACCATACATTGGATGACAAAGAGATAGCCGCCCTGCGCGACGCGGGTTGGGCACCGGCTGGGCAGCTTGCCAACATCGTGCCGCTGACGATCCCGTGGGACCAGTTCGATGCACTATTGGCCAGGACCGACATCGTGCAGATCGATGCCGACACCACCGAGGACCTCGTGCCGCCGCTCGACGTCAGCATTCCGGACATCCATGGCACAGCCGCCTGGGTGATCTCCAACACGCTGCCATCCGGTCTGACCGGCGCGGGTGTCACCGTCGCCGACATCGATACCGGGGTGGACGTGTTTCACCCGCTGTTGTTCCGCGCCAACGGTGGAACCTTCAACTGGCTGGACGTCAACAGCAGCGGTGGTTTCGAGCCAGGCATCGATGCGGTCGACCTCAACGCAAATGGAACGGCCGAGCCCACCGAGACCTTGCGCTTTGTCGATGGCACGTCCCTACAGTTCGACGGTTTCCCGCGCCCGTACGACGTGCCTGGCACCAACGACGGCCTCTTCCGCACGGACATGGACTGGTTGTACAACGATGCCAATACCAACAACCAACGTGACTATGGCCCTGGCAGCGACAACTTGCCCGCGATGGGAGAACGAGTCTTTCTGGCAGCCGATGCCAATGGCAACCACCTGCTGGACCCGGGTGAGACGCTGGTCGGTCTGGGCAGCAGCCGTGTGGCCAAGGTTTTCGACAATGGCGGGGTGACGCGGCAGCGTGGTATCGACCTGAGCCAGACTACGCTCGACACCATGACCCACGGCACGGCGGTGCTGAGCATCGTCGCCGGTGGCTGGCGCGGGTTCAGCCGCTACACCAGTGTGGCACCGGACGCTGATCTGCTGCTGGCCGATCCCTACGGCTCCGGCAACTCGATCAGCCAATCGCTGCTGTGGTCGCTGGACAATGGTGCGGATGTGGTGATTCACGAATATACGCACATCGCCGGTGAATACTTCGATGGCTCGTCGAATCAGGAAGCGATGATCAGCGCGGCCCATCAGCAGGGTGTGGTCCAGGTGCTGCCCGCCGGCAACCTCAACCGGGGACGCAAACACGCCTATCTGACCCTGGCCCCTGGCACCAGTACCACGCTGCCGCTCACCCAGCCGGCCGGCGTCGATGCCACAACCGCCGACATGACCCTGGTCTGGCGTGGCGATGCGAATCTGCTGGCTGCTGCGCTGACGACGCCGGCTGGGGGCGCAGGCAACCGCTACGTGGTGCCGCCCGGCTCGAACAGCACCGTGACGGCCGATGGCCACACGATCAGCAGCGGGCGTTTTCTATCCAGCCGCGGCACGGGCCGGCTTGACATTTATCTGCGGCGCACTCCCCTGGCAGCTGGCACGTGGACGCTGGTGGTGACCAACACCCACACCAGTCCGCTGACGCTTACCGCCTTTGTGCAGGATAACCGCACCGCATTTGTCGGTGGCTTCGAATGGGGTGCGTACCGCAACCCGACCAGCAGTGTCGTATGGCCGGCCACGGCGGATGCCGGTATCGTCGTCGGGTCGTACAGCACACGCGGTTTCAGCGCCGGCCTCGATCCGGTCACTGTGGGCGGTTTGAGTGCGTTTAGCGGCCAGGGGCCGCGTGTCGATAACCAGGCGCTGCTGGACGTGGCTGCACCCAGCAACTACGACGTGGTCGCGGCCCTCGACCGGGCCCAAACCGGAACGTGGGGTCAGTACCGCTGGTTTAGCGGCACGAGTGGCGCCGCACCACACGTCGGCGGGACGGTCGCGCTGCTGCGCCAGGCTCGGCCAGACCTGGATGCCCTGGAAATCGAGACAGCCCTGCGCGGCGGTGCGCGGCGTGACAGTTTTACCAGCCTGGGGCTGAACGAGCAGTGGGGCGCCGGCAAGCTCGACGTGGCCGGGGCACTGCGACAAATTCTACCCTTTGCCCCACAGCGCGCCGCGCTTCTGACCGGTCCTGCCCCAGTGCTAGATGGCACGCTGCAGCCTGGCGAATGGCAGACGGCGCGTCACGTCCAGGTGCCCCTGGCTTTCTTGACCAACCAGCTCCAGCAGGGCACGCTGGACCTGTGGTTAGGTGCCACACCAGGCGGCAGCAACCAGCTGTGGATGGCTGCGCAGGTGCGCGGCATCGCACCGGTCGCCGGCGACGCCTTGCAGCTGTGGTTCAGCGGTGGTGATGTTCGATCCCTGGGTGCCGCTGGCTGGCAGGACTGGCACTGGACGGGCAGTGCCCTGGTGTTGGACAGCCAGCAGGATGGTCAGGGTGTGGCCACCTCACAAAATGGTGTCTTGACCTACGAGCTGCGCATACCGTTGGTGAGCGGTGACGTCTACGACGTGGCGCTGAACACCGTGCAGGACAGCGGTTTTGCCGTCACCTATGGCCAGCCGTTCGTCGATAGTTTTGGCGTGGCGCGCCGCGGTGCCGGTGGCTGGCCGGCCGATTTCTATGATGGCCGCCTGGCACGACTCGGTCGGTTGGCCGTGGCTGCGCCCGTCGCAGGCGACGTCAATGGGGACAACGTGAGCGACGTCGTCGATGTCCAGCTCGTGGCCGCACGCTGGCTGACCGACAGCCGTACCCCAGGCTACAACGCCGTCTTCGACCTCAACGCCGACGGGCTGATCGACCTGCTGGACATCCAGCTCGTCGCAGACGCCTGGTAGATGTGGAGTGCGGCAGCACAGCTGCCGCTTTCGATCTGATATGGCCAGTCAGCATCGAACGACACACAACAAGGTCGTTGAGACCTGTG
>JAYRNS010000410.1:0-23256 GCA_041912075.1 Anaerolineae bacterium | reverse complement strand
TAGACGGCAGGGAAGGTTTACAATCGTCTTAAGAAATCTAGCCGCGATGCACGTTTTTGTACAGCGGCGTCAGGTATGTTACAATGGTCCCACCGGTCGGGTTCGACCCGTCAGGCTATTGGTTGCATCATAGCCTGACTGATGATACAATAGGGGCAAGAGTTCGCGTCAGGAAAGAACCTCCCTCGCACGCCACCGTTGATGGCATCGTCTGTTTTGCAGACGGTTGCCCTGGCTGCGGATAGGCTCGTTATCGAGGGCCCATACCAGTTGTAGGACACGTTCATGCCAACGAACGGCATGCATTTACCAGGTCTGTGGTCTGACAACGATACGATAGCAGGTGTCCGCGCGTGCTTCTCCTGTAGCTTAAGTCAAGTAGGATTTTTTTCCAGTGCCAAACCAACTGTATCGATTATGGCTGAAGTCCGCGCGCATCGATCGCGGACAGAGTTTTGTTGAATTTGCGTTGATACTGACGTTGATTGCCATCGTCATTCTGGCAATCTTGCTGATCATGGGTGACGACATCCGTGCCTGGGTTGTTACCGTCTGGCAGAGCCTCTTTCCGGGCTCATAGCCGGCTGCCAATCTATCCGGGTGAGGCGTATGACTGGCCTGTGGGCACCGCTTCTGGATTTACTTTTTCCACCCCGCTGCGCCCATTGTGGGCGACAGGGTCAGGAAGGGGGGCGTCTGTGTGCCGACTGCCGCGCGCAGATTACCCGGCTGGCGCCACCCTGGTGCCCGCGCTGTGGCCTGCCCCAAGACACCGCGGACCTCTGCGGCTCCTGCCAATCGCACCCCCTTTCGTTTGCTGGCATCCGCTCAGCCGCCTGGTACAGCGGCCCCCTGCGACCCGCCATCCATGCCTTCAAATACCGGAACGCGCGCGAGATGGCCGCACCGCTGGCCGATTTGCTGCACCTGGCATGGAACTCGCTGGAGGGACCGGTCGATGCCATGATTCCGGTGCCGCTGCACGCCGTGCGCGAGCGCGAACGGGGCTACAACCAATCGCTCCTCCTGGCGCGCCAGGTGCAGCAGTGGACCAACGTCCCCGTCGTCAACGATCTCATCCTGCGCGCCCGGCGCACGGTGCCGCAGGTGACGCTGACGGCCGACGAGCGTCAGCACAACGTCGCCCGGGCCTTTGCCCTGGGCAAGCAGGCCATCCCCTCGCGGGTGGTTGACCGGCACTTTGTTTTGATCGATGACGTCTGTACCACAGGCGCAACCCTGGCGGCCTGTGCCGAGACACTCCAGGCGGCTGGCGCCGCGGCGGTGTGGGCGGTCACCATTGCCCGTGCGGGTTGGTCACGGCACAGCAGTGGTCGCCTCGTGGCCGACGATCAGGTTTAACGAAGCAAAAAGGCTCATGCGCTGTTGACCAGCGCACATTCTCTGTCCACTGAAGGGAGAACGTCTATGGAACTGCTCATTACCGGTAAGAACGTTGAAGTCACCGATTGGCTGAGGCAGTACGTCGAAAAGAAGATCGGCCGTCTGGATCGCTACCTTCCCAACATCCAGGAAGCGCGCGTCGATCTTTCCACCGAAAGCACCAAACGCGCCCAGGATCGGCAGGTCGCCCAGGTGACGCTGCGCAGTAACGGTGCCATCCTGCGCGCCGAAGAGAAGAGCAGTGACATGTTTACGTCCATCGATGCAGTGGTCGACAAAATGCATCGTCAGATTCGCCGCTACAAGGACAAACGGAGCCGCGGCCGCGGTCGCGACGCCGAGCGCGCGGAGATTATTATGGAAGCGACCATCGCCGAACCGCTCGAAGAAGAACCGGGCACGATCGTGCGTGTCAAACGCTTTTCGATGAGCCCTATGAATGCCGATGAAGCCATCGAACAAATGGAGCTGCTGGGTCACGATTTCTACGTCTTCTTCAACGTCGACGACAACCGTGTCAACGTGATCTACCGGCGGGCTGACAGCAATTACGGGCTCCTCCAACCAGAAATGGCCTAGCGGTGAAACAGATTCTGTTCGTCTGTACGGCCAACGTATGCCGTTCACCCATGGCGGCCGGGCTGATGCGCCAGCGGGTGCATGAGCTGGGGCTGGATGGTGAAATCAGCGTTGCCTCGGCGGGCGTCTGGGCCCTCGATGGCAAACCCGCCAGTGCCAATTCGGTCACCACCCTGGCTGAGCGTGGTATCGACATCAGCCAGCACGTCGCCCACACGCTGGATGTCAAGGACCTGGAGCGGGCAAGCATCGTCCTGGTGATGGAAGAACAGCACCGGCGCTCGATCTTCTACATGTCTCCGTCGGCGCTGCGCAAGGTGTTCTTGCTGACCGAGATGACTGGCCAGCACCACGACGTGGCCGATCCTTACGGTGGCCCACTGGTTGAGTACCAGCGTACCGCCGGCATCATCGACGGGCTGATTCGGAACGGCGAGGAGGAGATCCTGCGCCGCACGGGAGTCGCGCGCCCGGAAACGCGTGCCATCGAATAACCCGAAAACCTGTTTGACATACACAAAGCCCCGAAAATCAACACGATGGGGCGGGAAGTACCGATCCCGCCCCATCCTGACGCCTTGGCCTTTTTATAACTTCGTGCCTTCGTGCTCCACCCCCCCACGCCACAGCCTCGCCAGCTCGACATACGTCATCCCTGCATAATACGCCATCAGCGTGCTCAGCCGCAGACCGTACCACCCGTCCCGCCAGCCAGCCAGGGTCACGTAGCGCCGGCGAAACTCGCGCAGCGGCTGCAGAACATAGTTGTGCGGTCGCGGGTGGATGCCGCGAGCTTTCAAAATCGTTGCCTCGTATCGTGCGTAACGCCGCTGTTTGGCGTAAAACTGTGACCAGCGATCGTAGTTGTAATGCAGCAGATGATGCTGCAAATAGCCGGCTTCCCCGTCCAGCTCAACGACCTCGTGCACCGGTCGCGCCAGGTCATAGCGGGTGAAGCCGCGCTTGAGAAGTCGCATTTGATAATCGGGATACCAGCCGGCATGACCGATGCGTTTACCAACGATGTAGTTGTAACGCGGCACCCACCAGCCAACCTGTGATCCCCGGATCACACGCCGTACTTCCCCGGCCAGTTCGGGTGTCACACGCTCATCGGCATCGAGAAAAAACACCCAATCCGTCTCGGTGGCCTCCAGCGCGGCATTACGCTGTACCGCCCAGCCTTCGAACACACGCTGCGTGACCAGCGCGCCCGCCGCCTCTGCCAGCTCGACTGTGCCGTCGTCACTGTACGAGTCCGACACGACAATCTGGTCGGCCCAGCGCGCGCTGGCAATGCACGCCTCGATATGACGAGCCTCATTCTTGGTGAGAATGACGACGGCCACCTTGGGCTCGGGATTGGCATTCACCGCGTCTGCGTGCATGAGGTTTCGATCCAATGTGATGTCAGATTTGGGTCAATCGGGCGACGTGCTGGTAGGTGTCCAGACGTCGGGTCAGTTCGCCGGCATCCAGGCGGCCCGCCGCTGCGGCACGGTGCGCACGACGCATTTCCAGCCCGGCGCCGAGTCGCACCAGACGACGCGCCAGCCAATAGCGAACCATGCCGTAATGCGTTGCATACAGCCGCAGGCGGCTGCGCCACAGGGCCAGCACCATCTGCTCACGGAACTGGCGCGTGCTCTGACCCTCAAAATGGGTAACGCACGCCTGCGGCACACACCAGAATGGCCATCCCGCCTGCTGTATGCGCCAGCACCAGTCCACCTCTTCGCAGTACATGAAATAACCTTCGTCCAGCAGACCGGCCGCCTCGATTGCTTCCCGCCGCACCATCAGCGCAGCGCCGAGGGCGAAGTCGATGGCAAACGGCTGGCCAGACGCATACCACGCGCGCGGGTAACGTCCATTGAGACGCGATCCCTGCACACGACCAGGCGGCGGCACCCAATCGAAAAGCAGCTGCCACAGACCGGGAAAGGCAAACGCACCATGCTGAAACCGACCGTCCCCGTAACGCAGCTGGGCCCCGCAGCCGCCGGCGGCCGGGTGAGCCAGCAGGAAATCGGCCATGATCTGGATTGCGTCAGGCGACACAGCTGTGTCGGGATTGAGCAGCAGCACCAGGTCGGGTGCTGACCTCGCGGCACCGGTTTGTGGTGCATCGCAAAAGCCAAGTTGACGCAGCACCGTGTTGTTGCCGCGTGCAAAACCAAGATTCTCGCGACTGGCAATACAGTGAACCGTCGGAAACTCAGCCGCCACCATCGCGGCGCTGCCGTCGGCCGAGGCGTTGTCGATCACCCAAACGTCGCAGTCGACGCCTGGTGTGTGCTGGCTGGCGATCACAGCACGCAAACAACCGCGCAGCAGCTCGCGCACATTGTAACTGACGATGATGACGGCAAGTCTGGCCCCTGATGTCCGATCATGGTGCATCATCGGTGAAGATACCGTTTCCCAACCCAACGCGCTGCCGAACAGCTGTCTTGATCGGACATCACGGGGTGCCTACCTGAACGCTGATGCGGTCGACGTAGTTATTTGTCACCGCGACCTGCTCGTGAATCAACCCGCCCCACCAGAAATTGGTGGCTTGCGGTGGCGCTTCGTTGAATTTGATGCAGCCCGATACCAGGCCGCGCTTGCCGGGCATCAGGTAGTACTGCTCGACGCCATCGATGACGCGTCGTTCCAGGTCCTGTGGACGGCCAATCGCCCAGCGATAAGGAAAATCGATACCGGTGGTGTCATTGTTGACACCAAAACGCCACACCCCGGCTTGCTGGCGCCATGACTTCTCATTCTGTTTAAGTGCCAGGGTGTTGTAGTTGTCCGTAAACTGATACGTCTCTCCGGGCCAGGGACCGGCCGTCCGGATGGGCACGGTGCCTTCATTGGCCACGGTAGCGGTGAAACACCAGGTGTCCCCCAGCGTGACGCTGACGACACGGTTCAGATCGTTCTGCCAGTCGATTTCGCCCTGTACGATGTCCGCGCGCGGTTTGCCACCTTCCAGGATCGTGAGCGTCGACGATACCACGACATGGTTTCCCGCCAGGTCACGCGCATCTCCCACCAGCGTATACGTTCCATCGGGTGGTGGTTCGGCACCCTTGTCGACGCCGCCTTCATAACGATACTCGTGGTAACCGGTCTCGCCTGGTTTGATGACGCGCTCGGCCTCACTGATGTAGTACTTCTGCTCCGGCTGCGCCGGATCGATCAGATAGACCTGCGCGCTATCGGTGTCTTTTGTCAGATAGTACGAAATCGAGACCCAGTCGTCACGCAGACCGTCCTGGTTGGGCCGGAACTCCTGCGGTACCACGGTAAAGTTGTTCATGAGCGGGAGCGCCGTATCGCCGTTTTGTAGCGTAATGGTGCCGGTCACGGTGGACGTGCTGCCCTGTTCATCGCGCGCCGCGATCGTCCAGGTGTACGATCCATCGGGCAGCACCCATTCCTGTGCCACTTGCTGCTGACCGGCACCCTGGTCGATGACACGCGGCTGGTTGACGACACCACCCCACAAGACTTCGTAATCCCCAGGCGAGCGCGGCCGGTTATCCCGAAAATGAAACACCTGCCCATTCTGGTCGGTGAAATAGATCGAAACGTCGGCGTTGCGCCCCAGGGTGTACTGAATGCGGGTCGCATCATCGGTCCCGTCGGCGTTGGGGGAAATCACGGCTGGAGAAACCTGAACGTTGCTCAGCACAGGTCGTAACAGACTCACACATCCGGTTGTCAGCACGATCACAAGCCCCGCACCAACACACAACCGGAACCAGTTTGATGATGTCATCATATTCCAACAAGAAGATGATCTGCGCTCAGTGCGCGAAACGGGGCGGTTTCCCGCCCGTGGCAAGTCTACCACAAGCAGGCCGATTGCGCCAACCGCCACCCCATTTCTTTCCCCCCACCATCAAACCCAATCCAAAATCCAAAATCTACGGTATTGCCAGTTCGCCCACGACCGCATGCCCGGCACCACCCGGTACCAATCGCAGGCGGGGCATGCCTGCAGCCTGCGCATCGTACAAACCGGCAATCACCTGGTAGGTGCCCGGGGCCAGGTCCGCTGGCAGGGTGAGTGTGTAGGTGCTGCTGACCACTTCGCCCGGCAGCCAGGCACTGGTCGGCCGGTCGGCCGGTGGCATATCCGGGGCCTGCGCGACCAGCCGTCCACTGGCATCGAGCAGTTGGACAAAGGCGGTCAGATCGCTTTCCGGCGGGTCGATCGTTTGCCAGATCAGGGTCACCGGCAGAATGGCCCCCGGTGCTGCCGTGTTTGTGGGCAACAAGACACCGGCCAGCAGCAGCTGACCGGCAAAATTGGCATTCACAGGTCGGTCCAGGACTGGCAGGTCAAACGACCGCTGGCCCGCACGCACCTGCACGGGGATCTCGACCACGTCGCCCACCGGTACGCCGGTTGCGTCAAGCCGCGTTAGCTGCAGCGTCCCGGTGCCGGCCGTCGCCGTAACGGGCACCCGCGGGGACAGTTGAGCCAGGGCGACGTACGGCTGGTCAGTGCCGGTATGGTCGGTCGAGACCGTTGTCATCGACGCCGCGGGGCGCCCCTCTGGGTCGTGCCACTGCATTTGCCAACCGCCCTCCGCGTAGGGCGGTGTCAGCTGATAACGCACCGTCAGATCGAGGGGCTGGCCAGGCTCAGCGATCGCGGGTGCCAGCCAGTATTCTAGCAGCGAAACGCCAGTGGTCAGGCGCGTCGAGTTGCCAGACGGGCTGGTGATGGCGCCCGCTGGTGCCGCTGGCCCGGACAGACCGGTCGTCACGGTCCGGGTAACTTCAATGCCGGGCAGGCGCACCGCCTGGCCCTGCGGATTGCCCGCCGCATCCAACACGTTGCGCGCAGCGGCGTCGCCTTCGGCGTATACCCGCAGATTCAAATCATAGGTGCCCGGCGGTGTTCCCTGCCACCAGGGAAGGGTGATGTGTCCAAACACCGGGTGCTGAGCCGGCCAGCGTGTCGTAGGATACTGGTAATTGACCAGACGCTGATCGGGCACACGCGCCCAGACGTGACCCTGCGCGTCGACGACTTCGCCCGCCAATTTGAGGTCGGGCAGGCCGGGCCGCAGCGCCTGCCAGTCAAGCCGCAGTGCGCAGGGCGGCTGGGGGCAGGATTCCATCCGCCAGCCCAGCAGCTCGACCAGGTTATCGAAGTTGGCATGGACCGGGGATTCGACGGGCGGCTCGCTGCTGAAGGTGGACACCGTTGGCAATGCAAAGTGGCGCAGCCCCACCTGCTGAAAATGCTGTGGCTGCGGCAGTTCCCGGCCGGCGCGCCCAAGCAGATCGGCCGCGAAACCAACCGGGTCGACCACGTCGTCCTGCCAGGTGACCAGCCATGCGCCCGTTTTGCCCGCCAGCCCGGTCTGCAGTGCCGTCGCAGCATCGTAACCAAGCACCTGGTTCACATCGAGCACGTCGATGTTGGGCAGGCGCAGCGTCGGTATGTCGGGCGCATAATACTGCCATACCGGCGCCGCGTGACCGCTGACCAGCACGACCGCTTCGTCGGCCGCAATCTGAGCGCGCACCACCTGTGCCACCCCGCGCCAGTCAGCTTTGGCGTAAACCGGGTCCACGTACCAGTTGCGCAGCGCCAAGGCCGAGGTGGCGACGATGGCCAGCACCGCCAGCTGTGGATACGGCACGTGAGACAGCGCGCGCAGCCGCGGCTGGCCGAGACCCAAACCCAGCAGCAGAAAGAGCGCTGATGTGGCCAACATCGTATAACGGGGGTTGAATTTGGGCGTGCTGTAAGCCAGGAGCAGCACGCAGGCCACGGGAACGACGAGGTACAAGACAGCAAACAGGATACGCAGCCATGCGTGGCGCGGGGTCGCCGGCTGGCGCAGCGTCTGCCAGATGCCGGCAAGGGCCGCAAGCGCCACCCCCGCCCACACCAGCAGCAGCCCAACCGCCACCGGTTCCAGCACCATCTCTGGCGCACCCATCGTGCTGTTGATGATCAGATGACGCAGGGATTCGCCCAGCTTGAGTGTTCCCTGCCAGTAACTGGTATCCACCTGGAAACGAGTGAGAAGAAATGGTAACCAGAACAGGTAACCGATCACCACGGCGGCCGCGGCCAGCAAGCCTTCGATTGCGCGCAGCCGGCGCTGCCCGCGATCGCACCACCAGATGACAGCGTAAAATAGAGCCAGGGCAGCCAACAGGAAAAGGGCAAAATAGTGGGTATAGAGCGCTGCCAACGCCGCGATCACCAGGGCAACCCAAAGGGCGCGCCGGCGGCGGGTCCGCGGTGTACCGATCACACGCAGCAGAAGGTAAGCGCACACCATCCCCAGGCAGGTCAAGAGCGTATAGTTGCGCGCTTCCTGGCTGTAGTAAACCCATTGGGGTGCAATGGCCGCCAGGAAGACGGTCAACCAGGGCACCCTTGGAGCCACCCACGAATTCGCCGCGGTGGAACCGAGGGCCCCCGGCGGGCCATCCGCTTGCTGCGGGTCATGGGGTGTGTCGTAAGACCCTGCGAGTTTCTGCCTGGGTGCGGCGCCGTGCGCCGGTCCCGTCGGCGCACCGGCCACACCGGGCAGCCCGCGTGCGATCAGAAGCTGGCCGAGCCACAACCGGCGGGCCAGGGCATACAGTAAGGCCAGCCCCAGAACCCCCGCCACGACGGATGGAAAACGCAGTGCCCATTCAGAGGCGCCCATCACCCGCGTCCAGGGGTTGAGCAGCAGGTAATAAAGGGGTGGCTGAATATCGTCGGCCGTCCAGCGCGTGAGGTCAGCAAGACGCTGCTGCGAGACCGCGGCAGTGACGCCTTCGTCGTACCAGAGGCTTTGTGTGCCCAGGCCGGCCATGCGCAACAGAAAGCCCAAGAGCATGGCCGCAAGCAGCAGCGCATGCCACCGGCCCGTAGAACGGCGGTTCATTTCGTCTCACGTGGTTGGGCGCCGGCTGCGCCTGGAGTGGCTGCGTGCACGGCAGGCATTATAACATGACGTCCGACGATTTCTAAATTTGTTGACACATCGCGGCAAGAAAGCTATAATGACGAGAGGTAGACGTCTGTGAGGGAGAAAACCATGATCACAATCAAGCGTTACCCGAATCGAAAGCTGTACGATACGGAAGCCAAACGTTATGTCACGCTTGATCACATAGCTGAGATGATTCAAAGCGGCGAAGAGCTGACGGTGGTGGATCACGAAACGGGCGAAGACCTGACGACGGTAACCCTCTCGCAGATCATCTTCGAGCAAGAGAAAAAACGTGCCGGCTTTCTCCCCAAATCGATCCTCGCCAACCTGATTCGCACTGGCAGCGACACGCTGGACTACTTGTGGCGGTCTTTCCACACCTCGATCGGTGCGCTGCGCATCATGGAACAGGAGATCAACCGGCGGCTGGATGCACTGGTGGAGCGCGGTGAGATGGATGCACCCGAAGCGAACCGCATGCGTGCCGAGCTGGCACGCACGTCACTGTTTCGCCTGGATGGGCGGGTTCTCGAAGACCAGGTCGAAGGTGCCCTCCACCGTTTGAATCTACCGACACAGAGCGAAATTCGCGAGCTCGAAGTGCAGATCGAGCTGATCAACCAGCGGCTGCAAGAGATTGTGACCGCCCAGGGCCGAACGGCAAACGACGCTGATGGCGATCAACCCTTCGAGGAGCCGCCCGCAGCGAACTGACCTGACAGACGGCCGCAACGGTCGTGGAGGTCATACAGAGGATATCGACGATGACTCATCCAAGCAAAACCGCTTTGGTGTTGGCCGGTGGTGGCTTGACTGGCGCCGTGTACGAAATCGGGGCGCTGCGTGCGATGGATGACCTGCTGGTCGATCACACGGTGAATGACTTCGACATCTTTGTCGGCACCAGCGCAGGTTCGATCGTTGGCAGCCTGCTGGCCAATGGCATGTCCCCCGGCGAAATCATGGGTGCGCTCGCCGGTGAGCACAAAGAAGTACGGCCACTCTGGGCCGGTGATCTGTTTACCCCCAACTATGGCGAATTCTTCACCCGTGTGTGGCGGCTACCGCGCACATTCCGCAACGCGTTGTCCCACTATGCCCGTCACGTCACCGATATGAACCTGTGGGACTTCATCTGGACGTTCATCGAGGCCCTACCTACAGGATTGTACAACGGGATGGCACTTGAGAACTACATGCGCTCGATATTGTGCCGGCCCGGATATTTCAATGACTTTCGTGCCCTGACGCGTGAGCTCTACATCATCGCCACCGATCTGGATACCGGACAGCGGGCGGTGTTCGGTACGGACCAGCACAGTCACGTGCCAATTTCACTGGCCGTGGCGGCCTCGTCTGCCGTGCCCCTGTTGTACAAACCAGTACGCATTGGCCAGCGCGATTTTATCGATGGCGGCATGCGCGGCACCGCCAGCATCGACCTGGCCATCGAACACGGCGCCAAACTCATCGTCTGTATCAACCCGCTGGTGCCGCTGAACAACGCGCGCAAACAGGGCATTCCACTGCTCGGCCCCGATGGAACCTTTATCAGCGATCGTGGTTTGCAGGCGATTGCATCGCAGGTGACACGTATCATGATGCGGTCCGGACTCAACTACCACATCAAACAGCTGCGCCGGCGCCACCCCGACGTCGATATCATCCTCATCGAACCGCGGCGCGATGACTACCAGATGTTCTTCTACAACATTATGCGCTATTCGGCACGGCTGCTGGTGGCTGAACATGGCTACAAATCAGTCGCATTGGACCTGGCAGACCGTTACCAGGAATACAAGGAGATTCTCGCGCGGCACGACCTGACGATCTCGCGGCGGCGAATGATTCAGAAGCTCCACGACGCTGAAGAAACCCAGCAGCCCGAGTCGCTGATTGGCATAGATACGGCCAGGGAACCTGAACCGTCCAGCCCCAATCTCCATGCCGCAATCGGTGAACTGAAAGCATCGTTAGACCGGTTGACGGAGGCGTTGGACAGGGTCAGCAGCCAGCACAACCGGCCCATAGAGACGGGACGGAGTGGAACGAACGGATCGCAGGCGTTGGCCGGAACCCAGTCCTCAGCGTGAATGACGAATTGAACACATCGGCGATCGGCACACAACCGACACGGGTGGCGCACACGGCGAGCCGCGGGGCTCGCCTTTCTGTTGTAACAGCCGGTTTGTGGGTGCTGCTTGCCCTGACGGGCTGCGGCTCGCCTCCCAATCGACCTGTCACACCAACCATGGCTGACAGTACGTCCACGCCAGTCCTTAGCACTCCTGTAACCGCCACCGTGTTGACGCCGGCGGCAGGGATGACACCGTCGCATACACCGGCTGCAACGCCCACCCGCCGGCAGCCCACGATCGTGCCGACAGCAACGGCCACCGCCTCGGCAACGTCATCGCCGACGTCGACGGCCGTACCAACCGCTGCACCCACTGCGACCCACACGTCGACCCCCATCCCGCCCGGACCTATCACCGGGCTGCGTGACCGCATTTGCACCGGTATCGCGCGCGGTACGTTTGCCGATTATCCGTGGGGTACCACCCTGCCCGGCTGGTACCTGGATTGGCGGGTTCATGCGGCTCCCGCTACCATCCCCGGCACCGATCATGCACAAATGGTCCGTCTTTCCGGAGATAGCTTCTATCCAGATTTGGCTACAGTGCAATTGGCCGCGCAGGCTTCACCGGGGGCGCTGTGGCTGATCGGTAACGAGCCCGATGTGACCTGGCAAGACAACGTCCCCCCAGCCGTCTATGCCACCACGTATCACACGCTGTACACCGCCATCAAAGCGGCCGATCCCACTGCTCAGGTGGCGATCGGTGCCGTCAGCCAGGTGACACCGCTGCGCTTGCGGTATTTGGAAGAGGTTTTGGCTGCGTATACGGCGCAGTTTGGTACCCCGATGCCGGTGGACGTGTGGAACATCCATGTGTTTGTGCTGCGAGAGGAAACAGACTCGTGGGGTGTGGGTCTGCCGCCGGGGATGGAAAATGCCACCGACGGTACGCTGTGGAATTTGGAGGATCATGCCCGGGTCGAGCTGGTCGCTGAACAGGTGCGAACTTTCCGGCGCTGGATGGCGGCGCACGACCAACGCGCCAAGCCGCTCATCATCAGCGAATACGGCATTCTCATGCCGGCTGATTACGGGTTCGAGCCGCCGGTCGTGAGTGCCTTCCTCAGCGACACTTTCGATTATTTTGCGCAGGCCCGTGACCAAACCACCGGCTACCCAACCGATGATAACCGCCTGGTGCAACGCTGGTGCTGGTACAGTGCCGGCGACACGACGTTTCCCACGGGTAATCTATTCGACACCGAGAGCAAGCAGCCGACCTTCCTCTGGCCGGTTTTTGCGGGGTACCTGCGCTAAAAAACGGACGGGCTCCGGTGGCAGTTGGCGCCAGCCTCCCACTGCTCATCCAGAGCCCGTCGGCGTGGAACGTGTCTCCGTCAAACGGTGTAACCCTTTTCGCGCAGGATGACCGGATACAGACGCTCTGCCTCGTGAAAGATGTCCGCCAGTTTCATCGCACTAAAGACGTTGCCCTTCGTCGAGATCTTCCCGCCAAAATAGGCATCACGCACACGCAGCTGGCCGAGCCAGATCTTGTGCAGCGTTTCTGCCTTCAGACCAATCTCCAGATTTGGTTTTTCACTGGCCGGTCCAAATGCGACCGACGCCGGATTGTGCCGGCCATCGAGTCGAATGATCAGGTTTGGCTCGCGCACGTTGATGGCAATCAGCATCCCGCTGCTGGACAAGTCACTGCCGGCGCGTGGGTCCTGCGCCATACGGTCGATGAGGGCTTCGGCAACCTCGCGCAGTTGCTCGGGTGATTGATAGAACATGAATCGGTTACCCCAGGAAGATGGTGGTGCGCTGGCGCAGGCGGGCATAGAGCATGCCCTGGATGGTACTGCGCACCTGTTCTGTCAGGCGTGCGACCGTCACAGGGTTCGCCATTGCGCGCTCGTCGACGTCGGGCAGGACGATGGGCTCGCCAATGTCGATGTGCCATTTCGACGGCAGCGGCATAAAGCCTATGAGTCCCAACCACGGGAAGGTCACTGTCACCGGGAAATACGGAAAACCGATCATCTTTGCCAGCCATTTGGCATTGTAGACCATTGGGTAGGTCTCTTCGGCACCGGTGACTGCGACCGGAATGATCGGGGCACCGGTCTTGAGTGCCATGCGAATAAAACCGCCGCGCCCGAAGCGCGCCAGGTTGTAGCGGTCGCGATACAGTTTACCAACGCCCTTATACCCTTCGGGAAACACCACAACCAGCTGGTCGGCATCCAACAGACGCTCGCCGTTCTGGTGGCTGGCCATCACCTGGCCGGTTTTGGTCAGAAAGATCGAGAGGAACGGCAGGGTCGGAAACCAGTTGGCCACCAGGGCGCGGGCCAGGCGGGGCGGCTGCATATTCTTCTCCAGTCCGGTGAAGATCATCGCGCCGTCCCACGGCAGGACACCCGAATGGTTTGACACCAACAGTGCCCGACCGGCTGTAGGCACGTTTTCGACACCATGCATCTCCACGCGCCACCAGGAGTCGTACATGAAGTTAAAAAAGGGCATCACAGCCTGGCGAAACTCGGGGTCGTGGCCAAATTCGTCGACCTCGTAATTGCCGCGTAGACGATCCACCAGTTTGCCAGACAGTGCCGTGAGACTGCGTACCCGCCGCGGTGTCAGACCGGCGATCCGTTCACTCATGGCCTGCAGCTCGGTGATCAAGCGCTCGCGCAGCGATTCCTCGTCGTACCCGTCGTCACGGTCGGTTTCGCGAACAATATCGATGATGGTGGCTGGTGTTTCCATCACCACAGTCTCAGCCACCACAACCTCGATCGCCAGATCGGTTGGATTCGTATCGACTACCAATACGGCGTGCGTTTCTGCAGGATCACTGGCGGCTGGTGCTTCGGCACCAGTTACTTCATTCGACGGCTGCCCTGCCCGCTGCCCGTCGTCGACCGTATCCGAATCTGCGGCTGCAGACAACTCAAGCAGGTCGTTGGTGATCTCAACGTCCACAAGACTATCGTCGGCCGGGCCGTCCGGGGGCGTGTCGAATTCTGCGTATGGTTCAGTCATGCATCACGTTCCCTATTCAGGTAGACTTGATGGGTGATGGCCGTTGCCCAGATAGGTCCGCAGCGCTTGTTCGGCATCCAGCGCGGGTACATAACCTAACTCGGTGACCATCTTGTGATTGTCGGCGACCCAGGGATAACGCAAATATTCCGGATCGAAGGGCACGGCCGCTAACAGCCGGCCCAGACCGACCAGTTGGGTGATGCGAATGGTTGGATTGGCCAGAAGGTGGACCACCGGTACAGTCGGCCGGCCGCTGATACCCAGGATCTGCCACAAAGGCAGTACCCCATCGGCGGCGACGTTGACAACGCCATTGACCTCTGCCAGCGTAGCTGCGTGGACCATCGCCGCGACGGCATCGTCAAGGTAGATTACCTGTAGGAGTGGATCGAACCCCAAGAGGCTGGGCACAACCGGCGTGTTGAGCAGACTGTTGAATGCTGAGTGCACCCCATGGCCGATGACGTTGGCAAAGCGCATGACAGTGATAACCAGGTCCGGATAGTCGCGACGAAACTCGGCGACGAACTTTTCGATGTCGGTCAGTTCGCGCACGTAAGCGTGGCGCGAACGAGCCTGCAGCGGCCATGATTCGGGCAAATACATCGGGTTAGCGGCCTGGGCGCCGTAGACCATCGTGCTGCTGCGCAGGACTATCTTGCGGACGCCTGCATCGGCACACGATCCTACCAGGTGCATCGTACCCAGCACGTTGCTATCGAAGACGGTCTCCTTGCGTCGTGACCGCTGCTGGAATGCCAGGTGAACGACTGTATCCGCACCGGCATCGCGCAAGAAGTCAGCGATCGACTCGTCGCGTATGTCGGCCTGCCAGTAATCGACGCCGGGCAGCGGCTCGGCCGGCAGGCGTGCATCGATACCCACCAGACGAATGTCCGGTTTCTGCTGCAGGGCGGCTGTGACCCGTGCACCCCACGTACCCGCCGCGCCAGTCACGACGACTGTTCTCTTCTGACTCACCGTAGCCTCCTGCCGCACCCGCCAGGTCCCAATAAATACTAACCAACAGGTTGTCTGAATCGATTATACTCGTAGTTGAAAGGGACGTCAACCGTCATGCGCGAGGAGATTGCGGTTTGAGTCTGGGGCACAACGACAGACCCTTTGGGCTTCTCCCCGTGATTGCTGTCCGGGCAATGAAAAACTCAAAAGGTTTGCTCTCACTTCTGGCATCGCGGGATAGTTCAGAGAAGAGCCTGCAAGCGACGCGCCAGCTGTTGGTAGGGCTGCACGCCGGACACACGATCCACTTCCTTGCCATTCTTGAAATAGATGAGAGTGGGTATGCCCATGACGCCATAAACAGCCGGCATCTGCGGATTATCATCGACATCGAGCTGTGCCACAATCGCCCGACCAGCGAATTCCGCAGCCAGCTTCTCGACCGAAGGCCGGATGTAGTCACATGGCCCGCACCACACCGCCCAAAAGTCTACCACTGCCGGCTGCGCCGCGTTCAATACGACGTCGCGGAAATTAGGATCCGTCACCACGACGGGCGCTGGGCCGGCCGGTGCAGGCTCTTGGCCGTCAGACGGCGCAGGCTCGCTACGCAGCAGACGTTTGAAAAAGCTCATGGTTTCATTCCTTCGGCGCCAGGTGCCGGGGATAATCCCCGGCACCTGGCGCATAGGCTGTATGCCGCCCGGTGACGGTCAACCGTATGGTCCCGCACCGTGAGCCGCGGACACTTAGGCATCGTAACAGCATAACTTCCTGCAATTTGCTTTGATTTCGCCACATTTCACGGGAAGTTAGCCTTTTACGAGCCCTAATTGAGCGAAGCCTCGTCGACAAACGCCGACTCATCCAACACTGGCGGTTCTGACGCCAGGAAATCATCGACACGCTGCTTCAGATAGGGCAGCGGATAGGCGCCGACGATAGCGTCCTCGGCCAGGCCGTTGCGCACCAACAGCAAGGTCGGAATGCTCTGAATCCCGTATTCGCTGGCCCACACCGGGTTTTCGTCGGTGTTGACCTTGGCGATGCGCAGCTGGCCGTCGTACTCGGCCGCCAGCTTTTCGAGCGACGGTGCCACCATGCGGCATGGACCGCACCAGGGTGCCCAGAAATCGACCAGCACGGGCACAGGCGAATTGAGCACCTGTGCTTCGTAGTCAGCGTCCGACACGTGAATTGGCTTACCACTCATGTTGATCCTCCACAGATTGATTCGATTTACCAATAGCGTTTTTCGATCATGGCACAGGCGTGGTCGACCACCGCGATCCCGTGCGCGTGACAGTATTCGATGGCCGCGGGTGAACTGGCCCCCGGCTGCATCCAGATGCGCCGAATTCCTGCCGCGTAGGCGTCTTGCACGACCTGTTCGGTCACCAGCGGCGGCACGACCAGATTGACCACGTCGGGCTGCACCGGCAGCGCCGCAAGATTGGGATAGACCGGTTCACCCAGCACCGTTGCGAGATGCGGGTTAACCGCGTACACCCAATAGCCAGCCCGGCGCAGGTCCCGGTACACCTTGTAGCCAAACTTGGCCGGATTGGCCGAGACACCCACGACAGCCCAAGTGCGCAGGTTGACAAACTCGTCGATCAATTCCGCATGCAGACGAGCATCCGCCTGGTTGGACGTTGGCACAGGCTTACTCGGTCACTTCCCGCGGCGGCAGGCCGGCCAGGGTACCCATCAGCTCTTCGACGAGCTGTTCGGGGGTGCGCTCTGGGACAGGCTGTCGCAGACACTCGGTGGCGTGGGCGCGGACCAGCACCAGGCTGGCCTGATGCACAGCGGCGCGCACGGCCGCCAGCTGCTGCAGGACGGCCTGACAATCGCGCCCGTCATCGAGCATACGCTGCACCCCACGCACCTGGCCTTCGATGCGCTTCAGCCGGCGCTCCAGGTCGTGTTGGACCTCGATATTACTCAATTGCATGGTGTTTACCTCACTTGGTACCATACTGGGGTAGAGTATATCACGACGCAGACACCGTGTCAAATCGATTGAACTCCGTTGACACGCCCTGCGCCTTGTGGTATACTCGGCAACCACCATGCGCATCCTGGCGGTTGCCGACGAAATCGATCGTACGTTGTACAGTCCAAGCCTGGGGCGCCGGGTTGGGCACATCGATGCCATTGTGAGCTGCGGTGATCTGCCGTTCTACTACCTGGAATACCTGGCGGGTGTGCTCAATGCACCCACTTATTTCGTCTTTGGTAACCATGGGTTCGAGCTCGAACACCGCGCCGACGAGGTGGCGATTGCCGAGCCACGCGTCGGTACCAACCTGGATCGCAAAGTGGTGAACGAGCAGGGACTGCTCCTGGCCGGGCTGGAAGGGTGCATGCGCTACAACAACGCACCCCGGTTTCAGTATACGGAACGCGAGATGTGGCTCCGGGCCAGCGCCCTGGTGCCGCAGGTGGTGTTCAATCGTGTGCGGCGCGGGCGTTATCTGGACATCCTGGTGGTGCACGCCCCACCTTATGGCATCCATGATCTGCCTGACTTGTGCCATACCGGATTCAAGAGCTTTCTTTGGTTGATGCGGCGCTTCCGGCCGCAGTATCTGCTGCATGGACACGTGCACTCGTATAACCCGCGTCAGGTGATCGCCACCCGCTACGGAGACACGAACGTCGTGAACGTCTATCCCTATCGCGTGATCGACATCGAGCCACGTGGGACGCAAGAACGGCGTTCTCGACTCAGGGGACGCCGGCGCACCGGCCGCGCAGCCTGAGGCGCATCATCAAACGTACGGATTTTCTGATGTATCATCATCGAAGCGCACAAAACCCGCGGGCGACTCACCCATCCCCTCGCTGCCCCCTGGCCACCGGCTAGCGGTCGTACAGGGGGCCATCCACCTCGGACACCAGTCGATTCTGTGTGCGTTCCGGCGCGCGCCACCGGTCTCTTCCAACTATAAAAATCCGTTTGTTAGTTATATGGGAGTTATGGCATGTCTGACGAGCTGAAAATTACGCCGCGCAGCGAGGATTATGCGCGCTGGTATACCGACGTCGTGCAGCGTACCGACCTGGCCGATTATTCGCCGGTCAAAGGCTGTATGGTCATCAAACCGTACGGCTACGCCCTATGGGAGGCGGTACGCGATGGGTTGGATTGGCGCTTCAAGGCCACGGGCCACCAAAACGCCTATTTCCCGCTCTTTATCCCGATGAGCTTCCTGCAAAAAGAGGCCGAGCACGTCGAGGGTTTTGCGCCTGAACTCGCCGTGGTGACGCACGGCGGGGGCAAAGAACTCGAAGAACCGTTGGTCGTGCGCCCGACCTCGGAAACGATCATCGGCCACATGTACGCCCAGTGGATTCGGTCCTACCGCGACCTGCCGGTGCTGATCAACCAGTGGGCCAACGTCGTGCGCTGGGAGATGCGCACGCGGCTGTTCCTGCGGACCACCGAATTCTTGTGGCAAGAAGGCCATACCGCCCACGCCACTTACGAAGAGGCCGAGGCTGAGACGATCCAGATGCTCGACGTTTATGCCGACTTTGCCATCAATGATGCCGCCATCCCGGTGATACGTGGCCTTAAAAGCGAACGCGAGAAGTTTGCCGGCGCCGACAAATCGTACACCATCGAAGCCATGATGGGCGACAAAAAGGCACTGCAGTCTGGCACCTCGCACAACCTGGGCCAGAACTTCGCCAAAGCCTTCGACATCCAGTATCTGGACAAAAACAACACCTTGCAGTACTGCTGGACGACGTCGTGGGGTTTGAGCACGCGCATGGTGGGGGCTGTGATCATGGTCCACGGCGACGACCAGGGTCTGGTGCTGCCACCGAAGATGGCCCCTTACCAGGCAGTCATCGTGCCGATCTGGCGCAAGGACACGGAGCAGGCCATGGTCCTGGAGGCCGCACAGAGTCTGGAACGTGAGCTGCGCGCGGCGGGCATTCGGGTCAAACTCGATCTGCGCGACAATTATTCACCCGGCTTCAAGTTCAACGACTGGGAAATGCGCGGCGTTCCGCTGCGCATCGAATTGGGACCGCGCGACGTGCAGAACGAACAGCTCGTGCTCGCGCGGCGCGACGTACCAGGGCGTGATGGCAAGAGCAGTATTGCCCGCAGTGGCGCTGTCGAGCTGGTCAAGCAGATGCTCACCACCATCCAGGACAACCTCCTGGCCCGCGCCACGGTCTTCCGTGATGCCAACATCATCGACGTGCGATCGTACCAGGAGATGATCGACGTGCTCGACGGACCAGGCGGTTTCTGTCGCGTCTATTGGGATGGCACGGCGGAAGATGAGGATCGTATCAAGGCCGAAACGAAGGCGACCATTCGCTGCTTTCCGCTGGTCGAACAGGAAGGCGCCAGCGGCACCTGTGTCTACACCGGTCGCGCGGCGACACGTGTGGCACTCTTCGGACGTGCGTACTAAATACGTCCCCGGCACGGTTCGCCAGGTTTGTTCGTAACGGAAGCTACATGCGGACCGTGCCGGGGACGTTGGGCCGTTCGTAATACCGTCCCCGGCACGGTCCGCCGGGCTATTCGCAACAGAAGCTGCGTACGGACCGTGCCGGGGACGTTAAGTCTATAAAAACGTAGCACCCCAGGTTGCCCGGCCTGGGGTGCACATCGAAAAGGAGGAGAAGAAAGAAGAAGAGATATGCGTTTCTTGTTTGTGATGCGAGTATAGCACCCCGACCGTGACGTTGCTCGACGCAAACCCTACGCTTCCCCTACGCTCTTTTTCCGCAATCCTGGCCGCCACGACGCCAGGTGTGCAAAGCCTGTTCGCGGTCAGCTCCCTCAATACACTGTCCGGTATCGTGACTTGCCGCGAAACTTCCCGACGAGCCGGGAAGAAATCCCTTGATTCCGGGAAAGCGTCAGTGATAAGATGTGATCATCAAAAGGAGGCTTTCTGGTGGCACACCATTCACGACGTTTTGGATTAGCCTGTTGTCTGGCCGTTACTTCGTTTGCAGCGCTTGCATTCGCCGCATTTGCCCAAACCGGCGGTCCCTATGACCTGAGCTGGCACAACATCGGCCCGGGCGGCAGCACCAGCGACGGCAGCTACGATCTGCTCGGCAGCATCGGCCAGCCGGACGCCGCAACCATGAGCGGCGGCAGCTACACGCTCACCGGCGGCTTTCTGCCGGGCGGCCCGACCTGCGCCCTGGCCGGCGACCTCGACGGCGACGGCCAGGTGACCGTGCTGGATATCCAGATGATCGCCGGCGCATGGCCACAGACGTCGGCCAGCTTTCCCTACGACCAGAGCGGCGACGGCGACCTGGATATCCAGGATGTCACCATGGTGGCGGCGCAGTTCGGCGACGCCTGTTAAGAGACCCGACAAAAGGATGGACTTGACCATGGCAAAATGGAAGAAAAGAGTGACCGGCGCGGATCTCGACACGAATACCCGCTGGCGGGTGGCAGGCACAGACTTGGGGATCCCCTACCTGCTTGAAAACGGCTCCATCGGTTACCTCTTTGGCGACACGTTCAACACCGCGCGACCAGAGGAGTCTAACAATGACTGGCGCTCACCGGTGCTGTTGCGCTCCAACGTCCACCCTGCGGTACCCGGCGGGATCGTCTTTGATTCCGCAGCCAAGGTGGCGGGCAACGGCCGGGCGCCCGAGATCCTCGACTTCAACGCGCACGGCGATCCCAACGGTGAGCAGTGGCCGGATCATGAGATCACCTGCATACCGAATGATGGTATTTCGTTTCCCGAGACAGGGCGGCAGGTGATCTCTTTCCAATCCATCAATCGCTGGCGTGAGCCCTGGCGAAGTCGTTATGCCTCACTTGCCTACTCCGACAATGGCAACGACTTCATTCGCGTGCCCCATCTTGCATGGTGGAATACAGAGTCGAATACGGACCCGTTTCAGATGTGGACCATGCAGCGCGACGGCGAGTGGGTCTACGTGTTTTCTGTCCGGTCTGGACGGCAGTCTGGACCGATGATGCTGCAGCGCGTGCAGTGGCGTGACATACTTATCAAAGAGCGCTATGAAGGGTGGGGCTTCCGTGATGAGACCTGGGGCTGGGGGCGGCCTTGTACGCCAATTCTCGAAGGCAAGTTCGGCGAGCCCTCTGTAAGAAAGTTGGATGATGGCACCTGGGCCATGTGCTACCTGAACGCGAAGACAGGGAATATCGTGTCGCGCACCGCCTCGGGTCCCGATCGAGTTTGGTCGGATGAGAAGATACAGGTTACTTCCAAGCAGGAACCGAACCTCTACGGTGGCTTCATCCATCCTTGGTCACGCCGCGGCGCTAAAAACCTGCACATCATGGTGAGCAAGTGGACGCGTGATCAACACGGGATCACCACCGCCTATCATGTTTCGCAGTATGTAGGAACCCTGTAGCCATGGAAACCAAACCCAAGAACGCGATCAAACCAATCAGCCCCGGTGTCTTCATCGTACTTCTGCTGGTGTTGGCCCTGAGCGGCATGGCCAGCGCCGGCGCGGCCGCGCTTGATGGGCCGGACGCACCCGTAAGTTCGGCCTTCACCTACCAGGGCCGGTTGATCGACGGCGGCGTGCCGGCCAACGGCGCCTACGACCTGCGGATGCGCCTCTTCGATGCGGCATCCGGCGGCACACAGGTGAGCACCAACTGGCTGTTTGGCGACGTGGCGGTCAACGCCGGTTACTTCAGTGTGGTATTGACCTTCGCTGATTACTTCGAGGGCGAAGCGCGCTGGCTGGAGGTCGAGGTGCGCCCGGGCGCCAGCACCGGCAGCTACACCGTGCTGACCCCGCGCACTGCGCTGACCGGTGTGCCCTACGCGCTGGGGCTGCGGCCAGGCGCAACGGTCAATACTACCACAGCCAATGAGCCTGCCCTCAGGCTCAACGCGCCCAACGCCAACTCCAATGCCCTGGTCGCCACCGGCAACGGCGAGGGCTATGCCGTGGTCTACGCCGAAGACCTGAGCACTAACGGTCTCGGCGGCTATGGCCTGTATGGTAAATCAGCCAATGGCGACGGCGTCCGTGGGGTGAGCATGAGCCAGGGGGTTGGATTCGGCGTCGCCGGAGTGGGCTACACAGGTGTCGCAGGCTCAGGACAGTACGGTGTGCGGGGCGATGGTGATTATTATGGTGTAGTAGGATATGGTGATGTAGGCGGAGTGCAGGGCGAAACCAGCTCTGGCGCTGCTCTGGCCACAGGCGTCCGGGGAGAACTTTACTTCACCGGCGCCGGCCCGAGTTCCACGGGGGTTCGTGGCGTGAATTGGAGCGTCACCGGTAACGGCATCGGAGTCTGGGGTGAGCACAATGGCGCCGGCTACGGCGTCTATGGCAGTACCCCTCCCGGCGGCTACGGTGTAGTCGGCTCCAACGGCGGCAGCAACAGCAGCGGCTATGCCGGCTCGTTCAACGGCCGGGTGGCGGTGATCGGTATCCTGTCCAAGGGCGGCGGCTCGTTCAAGATCGACCATCCGTTGGACCCGGCCAACAAAACTCTCAGCCATTCCTTCGTCGAGTCGCCCGACATGCTGAACATCTACAACGGCAATATCACCACCGGCGCCGACGGCTTAGCGACGGTGACTCTGCCCGACTGGTTCGAGGCGCTGAACCGCGACTTTCGCTACCAGCTCACCGTCATTGGCCAGTTCGCCCAGGCTATCGTGGCCGAAGAGATCAAAGGCAACCAGTTCCGCATCCTGACCGACAAACCGGGCGTCAAGGTCTCCTGGCAAGTCACGGGCATCCGCCACGACCCCTTCGCCGAAACCTACCGCATCCCGGTGGAGGAGGAGAAGACAGGGGACGAGCGCGGGCGCTATATCTACCCCGACGTTTACGGCAAGAGCGTGCAGGAGAGCGTCTGGTATGCCTCCTCGCCCAACGTGCGCTATGTGATCGACCACCCGGAGGCACGCGAACGGCAGGCTGTGGAGACGCGGCTGCCCGACCCGGCCAATCTGCCGAGGTAACCGCTCAGATCGGCGGCGACGATCGAGTACGAGTACGATGATACTCGTACTCGTACTCAGTGCAACGGTACTCGTGCTCAGTGCAACGGTACTCGTACTCGTGGGTCACCTGGCGCGATCGATCGCTAGGTCATGGTGAGCGACCCGCTACCGGTTAGATCGGCGGCGACGATCGAGTACGAGTACGAGTACGAGTACGAGTACGAGTAGGACGGTACTCGTGCTCGTACTCCTGGGTCACCTG
>JAYRNS010000409.1:0-6551 GCA_041912075.1 Anaerolineae bacterium | reverse complement strand
TTCCCACGTTGAGAAAGATCGGGATTAACACGGAACTGGAAGATACCCCAACGAAAGTGTAGGTTCCCGTTCCTGCACTGCTGGCGAAGCCGATTGTGTTGCCCACTATCTGATGATTATTGCCGGATGTGCCGGCAATCCAGATTGCCGAGTGTTGTGCACCGGTCGTCTGCGTGCGCGTTGCGGTTTGGTAGAACTTGTTGTTGGAGATGGTGAAGTCAGTTGTTCCGCCAGCAAGATAGACCCCGGTGCTTGACACGGCGGCACCGAAATAGTCGTAGATGTTGTTGCCGGTAATCAGGTTGCCGCTGTTGAATATAGCGGCAGTGGTGGTAGATCCGTTGGAATAGACACCCTTGGTGGGCAGATTGGCGCCCGCCGGCGCGATGTTGTTGTATGAGATGATGTTGTTGTCGTTGCCGTTGGCCGTCAGCGCGTCTGTGGCAAAGTAGATATTGCCGCCGTTGGTGGTGACTGCGGCGCTGAACGATCCCTGGATGTTCGCATTGGTGACCGTGTTGGTGGTCGCACCGCCAATGAAGCGGATCGTGCTCGTGCCGGTTGTGGGCGACGCGGTCGTGTTGGCGATGGTCAGCGAGTTGCCGCCCGTGTTAAGACCATCGATAGTCACGTTGTCCGCGCCGTTGAGATCAATCAAGGGCAAACCCGCGGTTGCGGCGCCGCTGATCGTACGCGCCCCCCCGCCAGAGGGCTGAATCAGCACGGCGGTGTACGAGGCGCTGCCGATGCCGCTGGCGTTGAGGATCGCACCGGCGGCCGGCTCGGTGGTGTTGTCAATGACATCCAGCTGGATGGAGCCAGTCAGCGTGCCGTTGTTGATGTCGACGAAAGCCGCGGCCAAGGTGGCGTAGTCCGCACCGGTGGTGCCGACGGTCTTGGTGACGGTGGGTGCCCGGCGGGTGGCACCTTTGGGCTGGTCAGGTTGTGCGGGCGCGGTGGCCGCCACCTGTGCGCTGTAGCAGTTGAGCTGCTGCGCGAGCGCGTCGTAGCGGGCCATGTCCGCGCCGGCCAGGGTTTCGGCTGCTTTTTTGGCCGTCAGGGCATCGAACTCGGCCTGTTCGGCGGCGGAGAAGGGGGTACAGGCCGCTTCCTGCGCTGCGGACTTGGGCGACGTTGCGCTCGCTGGTCCCGGCCCTTGCGCCAGCGCGGGTGCAGCCAGCGTCAGCAGCAGGGCCAGCAGCAGCAGACCAATGGCCCATCGATGGATTCTACGTGGCATAGATGGTTTCCTCCTCAACTGAACGATCTGTTTGATAGACGCAAACGGACGAACGAACTCGGGCCGTGCCCCCTCCTTGGCCCGACCAGGTTGCATTGATCTTGCCATGAACCTGTGCGCCGGCTGCTTGCCACACGAAGCAGGGTGTTGGCAGCTGACACAATTCCATGGTGGGATTGGTTTTTGAATTGAAGAAAACGAGGACCTGTTGCGAACGACGGACTGCGCGCACCCGGAGATGGTTCCATGCCGTACCAGGCGGGCATTTGGTCGTCAGCAGTATAACATTCATCCCAACCGCTGTCAATGTGACAACAATCCAACAATCAACCCACCGTAACCGGTGCACTTTGCGCTGCCATCGCTCATGCGGTAGAATCAAATTGTCTTCATTTGCGACGACGGCTCTGTCGGGTTGGATGTTGGTACCATTCTGCGCTCGTACCCCGGCAGGATCGCTATCCATTATAACCCAACAGCGCACGATCCATGGACGTATTACACATTATCTGCAAAGGAGCCACACATGCGCCAAGTTCCAAGGGGCGTCAAAATCCTGGCATTTGTTTACATCGGTCTCGCGATCCTGTCGATCTTGTGGAGCCTGCTGGTCTTTGGGGTGGGTGGTCTGACCGTGATGACGGCATCCATCTTTGGGGCCGACCCGGCGGCCGGTTTTGGCAGCGCCAAGATGTGGGCAGGCATTTTTGGACTGGCGATGGCCGTGCTGCAGCTGGTGGTCGGGATTGGTCTGCTGACTCTCAAACGCTGGGCCTGGACGTTGGCCGTGGTCGTCACCGGGTTGACGCTGGCGGAAGGGATCGTCGGGATGATCGGCGGGGGGCTGATCGCCTTCTGCTGTGGTGGTCTGGGCATCGTGATTCCCGCCGGCGTCATCGTCTATCTGTTCCAGGGCCACGTGCGCAAGGCGTTTGGCACGTGAGGCGGCCAGGGAGGCGTTATGCTTGAAATGGTTTGGCAGTACGACCCCACGCAGAAGATCGCCCAGGTCAAGCCGGCGACGTTCCGGGCGGCGCGTACGATTCTCGAAGCGGGCAATGACGCGTTTGCCAATTTTCTGAACGCGGCCAGTCAGGCCCAAACCAGCATACGCAAGGAGATGCCGGTGGCCGCGGCCGACATCGGGCTGTCGGACGTGCCGGGCCAGCCACCACAGCAGGTGCCGTTTGCCGCCGTGTTGAGCTGCGCCGACGCACGGGTGCCGGTGGAGCTGATTTTCGACCAGCACGCCAACGACTTGTTTGTCGTGCGCGTCGCCGGCAATATTCCCGGCACCGAATGCCTGGGCAGCCTGCATTACGCGGTGGCGCACATGGGCAGCATTCGCCTGTTGGCCGTGGTCGGTCACACCGGCTGCGGCGGGATCAGCGCCGCGGTCGATGCTTACCTGTCGCCCAGCAGTTACATGAGCATTGCCACCAACCCCACGCTGCGTTCGATCGTGGACTCGGCGATGGCCTCGGTGCGTACCGCCACCGAGGCGCTGAGTGAAGTCCACGGGCCGGTGGTGGTGCAGCGCCAGGGTTTTCGCGCCGCCCTGATCGATCTGGCGGTGATGGTGCACGCGGCGGTTACCGCCTCGGTGCTCGAATACACGTTCCGCGATGCCATCGGCGAGCGGCTGGGGGTCGTGTACGGCGTGTACAACCTGGGTAACCACCGTGTGGGTCTGCCGGGCGAGTTTCGTTCCGAGGATAACTGGAACCCGGGTCTGTTTGCACCGTTTCACGAACCCGATGGGCTGGTCACGCTCAGCCGGCAGCTGGCGTGCAGCCCGTTTATCGAAGATCTCTTGGCGGGCGGAGGTACGCAGCCGCATGCGTGACAGCCGGATCGAACGCAGGACGAACGAAACTGACATCGTGCTGGAACTGAGATTGGACGGGACCGGCCGGCGTGACGTGCACACCGGCCTCGGTTTCCTGGACCACATGCTCGAACTGTTCAGCGCCCACGGTCTGTTCGACCTGACGGTGCGTGCCCTGGGTGATCTGCATATCGACGAGCATCACACCGTGGAAGACGTCGCGATCTGCCTGGGAAAGGCCATCGACCAGGCGCTCGGCGACCGCCGCGGCATCGTGCGCACGGCGCACAGTTACGTACCCATGGACGAGGCCATGGGTTTCGTCACCATCGACCTCGGCGGCCGGCCCTATTGGGTCATCGACGTCACCTGGCACACGTCCATTGTGGGCCAGGTGAGCACCGATCTGATCACCCATTTCTTCGAGACGGTCGCCATCCACGGACGGCTCAACCTCCACGCCCGGGTGCTCTATGGGCGTAACGACCATCACCAGGCCGAGGCGCTGTTCAAGGCCTTTGGCCGTGCCCTGGATGCGGCTACCCAAGTTGACCCGCGGCGGCAGGAGGTGCCGTCGACCAAAGGCACGCTGACGGCGTGATGGGAGAGCCTATCCGCATCACCCATGCGAGCTGACTGCAAAGGCTCATATCGAGTGATTCGGATAGGCTTTAAGGAACTTTGACAAAAGGTTTTGTTCGCTGTAAGATGGGGCCATGACCGATCTGCAATTGCATCAGACGTACCCATTCACGTCACGTCGTCGTCCGAACCGTCTGGCTGTTGCCGCCGTACTGCCGGCTTTTCCCCGTGTGACCAGGCTGCTCTGCGGTGCCGTTCTGTTGTTGACACTGGGGGCGTGTGTCTCCATCAACGAACAGCCCGAGAGCGTGGCCACTGTGCAACCCGCCGCACCGACGGTGGCGGTGGCCGCCCCCGATCTGGCCTTGACCGCGGTTGAAATGGCGGACAATACCATCAGCTTGCGACCCGACCATCTGGCGCTGATGGCGGTGATCGAAAACCAGGGCACTGGGATCGCGCGCAACATACCCGTGCGCGTCACGGTGAGTGACGAAACCGACCAGGTGTTGGTGGAAAGCACGCAGTACGTGGATGAACTGGCCGCGGGCGGTACGACGATCGTACGCTTCGAACAGCGTACGTCGATTCCCACTCGCAGCAGTTACGAGCTGCTCGTCGAGGTCGTACCGGCCGATGAGGAAACGGTTACCACGAACAACGTGCGGGCCTATGACGTCTCCGTGGACCTGCGTTAGAGCCTGGCCGTAGAATTCCCGGCATGTGCCGCACAACATCACCAGCCATGGCTGGTGATGACCCCAGCCGTAGCTGGTGATTTGACGTAAGAGCATGGCGTGGGCACGACAAGGTGGCCGATGCGAGTCGCTACCTCGCGTGTCCTTTTTTGCGCCAGGTTGCGGAGACATCGTGTTCGACGAAAGCAGACGCTGGCTGATCCTGTTGCTGCATCGCCTGGCGCACGTGGTTCGTGACCACCGGCGCCTGGCCATGCCGCTGTTGGTCGGACTGCTGGCCTGCCATTCGTATGGTTTTGGTCCACCGGTGGTGGTCGACAGCGCCAGCTGGCCCGTCCGCCTCTACCCTGACCAGGTCGCCGAGGTTCAAGCAGCACGGCGGCTGCCGTCCCTGGCTGCCAGGGCCGCCATTCTGGCCGATGTCGACACGGGGCAGGTACTGCTGGCATCCAACGAGCAGGTGCGGCTGCCGATGGCCAGCACGACCAAGATCATGACGGCACTGCTGGCCCTGGAGCACGGTAACCTGGATGAGGTCGTGACCGTGCCAGCGGAAGCATTGACGGTCGGTGAAAGCTCGATGTTTCTGCAGGCCGGCGAACAGCTGACGCTGCGCGATTTGTTGTACGGGCTGCTGATGGTTTCGGGCAACGATGCGGCGATGACCATTGCGCTGCACATCGCTGGCAGCGAGGCCGCCTTTGTGCAGATGATGAATGACCGGGCGGCCAGCCTCGGACTCATCAATACCCATTTCGCCAACCCCCATGGTTTGGATGCACCCGATCACTATTCCAGCGCGGCCGATCTCTACCACCTGGCGCGTGTGGCGCTCACCCATCCTGAATTTGCCGCTATCGTCGCGACAACCCAATACACGGCGGCGGGGCACAACCTGGTCAACAAAAACGAGCTGTTGACGCTCTACCCAGACGCCGACGGCATCAAAACCGGTACCACCGATCTGGCCGGGGAATGCCTGGTGGCATCGGTGACGCGCGGCGGTCATCGCGTGGTGGCCGTGATCTTGGGCAGCACACAGCGTTACGAAGATGCCCGCCGGCTCTTCGATCATTACTTCAACCATTATGGCTGGCTGTCTCTGACGCCGCCGGCCAATGCCCTCAATCGCGCGCCGGACACAACCGGGGAACCGCGCTTTTTGCTGCCCGGTGCACCGGCCGATGCCTTTACCGCGCGCTGGCAGCGCCCCTTGGTCCAGGGGATGTACGACCTGGACCCGGTGGTGAATTCCGCCGCAGGTGCGCCAGCCGGCACCATGCACTACCGCATCGGTGCGCAAGAGGTCAGCTCGCAGCCCCTGGTGTGGGCGCCGTTTTGAGTGGTTTTTAGAGGGTGCCCAAAAGGAGTGCTCAAATGGAAGAACGCCTGCAAAAAGTCATGGCGCATGCTGGTGTAGCCTCACGCCGCACGTGTGAAGAGATGATCCAACAGGGCCGCGTCCGCGTCAACGGCAAGGTCGTGTCGGAGCTGGGTACCAAGGTGGACCCCACGCGCGACATCGTACTCGTCGACGGTAACCCGATCACCGGCCCGGAAGCGCCGCGCTACATCGTTCTGTACAAACCAACCGGTTATCTGTCGGCCATGGAGCCGGAGGGCGGCCGGCCGTGTCTGGCCGACCTCGTCCAGGTGCCGCAGCGGCTTTACCCCGTTGGCCGGCTCGACCTGGAGAGCGAGGGCCTGATGCTGCTCACCAACGATGGCGAGCTGGCACACCGCCTGACCCATCCGCGCTACCAGCACCCCAAGGAATACCTGGTGCTGATCGAAGGCCGGCCCAGCACCATCGCCCTGCGCAAGCTGCGCCAGGGGGTCGACGTGGCTGACCGCCTGACGGCACCAGCCGAGGTGACGATCGTCGACGGACCGCCCGCCTTCCTGGCCCGACCCGACGATGCCAGACCGGTCCCCACGACCTGGCTGTACATGATCCTGCGCGAGGGGCGCAAACGCGAGATTCGTCACATGACGGCCGCCGTGGGTCACCCGACCCTGCGCTTGATCCGCACCGGCCTCGGACCGCTGCGTCTGGAGCGAATGAAACCGGGGCACTGGCGCGACGTCAATGCACGCGAGCTGCGGTCTCTACGCCGGCTGCTGCGACCCGCGGGTGCCGCGCCTCGCGGCCAGCGTGGGCAAAAGGACGAGACATCCCGCCCGGCCGGCCCATCGCCGGCGC
>JAYRNS010000408.1:0-5267 GCA_041912075.1 Anaerolineae bacterium | reverse complement strand
GCACCACCAGAGTGATGACGTCTTCGCGGGCAAGTTCGGGATCCCACTGCGGCCACGCCTGCTGGTGAATGCTGTACGCGCCACCGGTCCGCTCCCACAGCTCCTCGGCCAGGTGCGGCATCACCGGTGCCAGCAGCAGCAGCAGCGCACGTACGGCGTCATGCCAGGCCTCACTGCCGTAGACGGTCGTTTCGCGCGCCTTGATCAGGTAGTTATTGAACTCCATCAGCGCCGCCAGCATCGTGTTGAAGCGAAATGCGCGGATGTTGCTCGTGGCACGCTCGACGGTTTGGTGCGTGCGGCGCCGCAGCTCGGTGATCGGCGCGTCGGTGAACTCGCCGGCGGCTACTTGTTTTTCCGGTGGCGCCAGCACGACGTTCCACACGCGGTGTGCAAAACGCTGGATGCCCTCGATGCCCTGGCTGTTCCAGGGACCACCCATTTCCCAGGGTCCGATAAACATCAGGTAGCCGCGCACCACATCAGCACCATTCTGCTGCACCAGCTCGTCCGGTGCCACGACGTTGCCGCGGCTCTTGGACATCTTTTCGTTATCCTCGCCCAGGATGAGACCCTGGTTGAACAGCCGCAGCATCGGTTCGTCAAAGTTGACGATGCCCAGGTCGCGCAGAGCCTTGGTGAAGAAGCGGGTATACATCAGATGCATGGTCGCATGCTCGATACCGCCCGTGTACTGGTCGACCGGCAGCCAGTAGGCGCCCTGCGCCGGATCCCACGGCAGGTCGTCACGCTGGATGCGCTCGCCGCGTTTCCAATAGGGCGACACATAGGCGTACTGGTACCAGGACGAGCACATGAACGTGTCCATGGTATCGGTCTCGCGTTCGGCCGGCCCGCCGCACTGCGGGCAGGTGACGTAACGAAAGCCCGTGTGATACTTCAGCGGGCTCTCACCGGTTGGCAGGAACTCGGCATCGTCGGGCAGCCGCACCGGCAGCTCGGCATAAGGCACCGGTACGGTCCCGCAGGTCGGGCAGTGAATAATCGGGATCGGTGCGCCCCACATGCGCTGGCGGCTGATCAGCCAGTCGCGCAGCTTGTAGTTGACAGCACCATGGCCGATACCCTCGGCGGCCAGCCAGGCGGTGACCTGCGCTGTGGCGACGTCCCCCGGCGTGCCGCTGAAGCGGCCCGAATGGATCATCGTGTCGTAGGCATCGTGGAACAGGACGCCGGCATAGAAAGCCCGGTCGCTCAGAATCTGCATCGTCGTACTGACGTGGGCACAGCGCTGGGGCGCCATGCCACGGCAGCGCTCGACAATCGCCTGGTCGGCCGCGATGCTGTCCAGCTCGATCGCCGCATCGTCAAAGACAAACACGACGCGTGCCCCCGCCGTGTCGATCCACTTGCCCGGCACCTTGAACTGGCGCACGATCTCCGCGTAACGATCGACCTGGTTGGGCGGCAGGGTCACGTCGAAGGAATCAGCCGTGATGGCGTAGGCGATACCGGCGCTGTCCAGCGCCGCCGTAAAACCGGGCCGCACGTGATCGTGCCAGGCCGTGCTGCGGGTGATTCCATCTGGCCGGGCGATAACCGGGATGATGGGCAGCCCGAATTTCAGGGCGAAAGCAAAGTCGCGCTCGTCGTGCGCCGGCACCGCCATGATAGCACCGGTGCCGTACGTCGCCAGCACGTAGTCGGCGATCCATACGGGGATGCGCTCGCCATTGACCGGGTTCACCGCGTAACCGCCGGTGAAAACGCCGGTTTTCTCTTTGTCGGTGGCCGTGCGCTCGATTTCGGTTTGGCGGCTGGCCTGGAACTTGTAGGCGTCGACCGTTGTGCGCTGAGCGTCAGTCGTCAGTTTGTCGACCAGGGGATGTTCAGGTGCCAGCACCATAAACGTAGCACCCCACAGCGTGTCGGGCCGTGTCGTAAAGACCCGAATCGGATCACCCGTCTCGGCGACGAAGTCGACGTGGGCACCTTCGCTGCGCCCGATCCAATTGGTTTGCAGCAGCTGCACGCGCTCCGGCCACTGCATCTTGTCGAAATTCAGCAGTTCGTCGGCGTATTTAGTGATCCTGAAAAACCATTGGTTCAGGTTCTTTTTGATGACCGGCGTACCACAGCGTTCGCAGTGGCGGTCCTCCCCCCAGACCTGCTCACGCGCCAGGGTCGTATTGCAATTTGGGCAAAAATCAACGGGGGCGAAGGCGCGGTACGCCAGGCCAGCCTCGAACAGACGCAGGAAGAACCACTGCGTCCATTTGTAGAAGTCGGGATCGCACGTCACCGCCTCACGGTCCCACGCCCACATCGCACCCATGGTGCGCAGCTGTTTGCGCATCTTCTCGATATTGGCGTACGTCCACACGGCCGGGTGGATGTTGCGTTTGATCGCGGCATTCTCCGCCGGCAGCCCAAACGCATCGAACCCGATGGGGAAAAAGACGTTGTACCCCTGCATACGCCGGTAACGTGCGGCCGTATCGCTCGGCGCCATGGCATACCAATGGCCGATGTGCAGGTCACCCGAGGGATAGGGCAGCATGGTCAGAAAGTACCACTTGGGCCTGCTGGTATCCTCGACGGTGGCGTACAGCCCTGATTCCTCCCAACGCGCCTGCCACTTGGGCTCGATCTCTTGTGGAATATAACGATCTACCATGATGTCTCCTCCTGGCCAGCTTCTGCTTTGGCAAAAACGGCGGGCAAAATAAAAAAGCGCCCTTGTCCGGTCAGGGACGAAGGAACGCTCCGCGGTACCACCCTGGTTAGCGCGCTGGCCGGTGCCCGGCGCCTCGACCGCCGCACCCAGCCGGTGCTACTGACCAGCTGGGCGGGCGAGAGGCTGTGTGACCACCATGCCGTAACTCCTTTTTCTACGCGCTCGCTTGTTTTTCCCGTTAACGGAGGTGACCCGGCGCAGGCTACTCCTCAAGATGCGGCATTGAATGCCGGGGCGGTTCTTGCTTCACCTGCGCAGCTCCCGGTCGAGTTCGGTCTCCAGGCAGGCACCACTGCCGGCAAGCTTGCACCAATGGTGCGCACTGTTGCGAACGCCAATAGTTCGCATACTTGCGAACGCCAATAGTTCGCATACGTGCCAACGCCACCGCTTGCTCTCTGGGTGCTGACCTACTACTACCGTTCGTTGCTTTTACGTGGCGCAAGTATACGGCAAGCGAGAGGGCTTGTCAAGGACAGAATGACGACAGGTTGGCGACAGAGGAGGAGTAGGGAGTAGGGAGTAAGGAGTAGGGGGTGGAGAGCGGCGTCGGGGAGCGCCGCCAAAAAACCAGATCGAGAATTCGCGCCAATCCGCGTTGATTCGCGGTCACACCTCAGCGCCCATTCGCGGTCAACCTATACGTGACGCGCGAGGAAGGCGGCGATTTTGGGGTAGGCGTCGAGGCGGTTGGTGAGTTTGACCAGACCGTGGCCCTCATCGCGGTAGACGAGAAACTCGACGGGTATGCCGCGCTGACGCAGGGCAGTCACGATCTGTTCCGCTTCGCTGAGCGGGACGCGCGGGTCGTTGGCACCGTGGACCACCATGAGTGGGGCGCGTATCTGGTCGACGTGGTGGATCGGCGAGATGGCCGTCAGGAATTCGCGGTCACGCGCCAGGCTGCCGTATTCGGCTTCGCGCGTGGAGCGGCGGTAGGCGCTGGTGTTCTCCAGGAAGGTCACGAAGTTGCTGATACCCACGATATCGACCCCTGCAGCCCACAAATCGGGATACGTGGTGAGCGCGGCCAGCACCATAAAGCCGCCGTAACTGCCGCCAAACACGGCGATGCGCTGTGCATCGACGGCCGGCTGTGTCCGCAGCCAGTAGACCGCATGGGCCAGATCGGCTACCGAGTCCATACGCTTTTCGACATCGTCCAGATGGGTGTAGGTTTTGCCATAGCCGGTCGAGCCGCGCACGTTGGGCGCCAGTACTGCATAACCGCAGGCCATCAGGTACTGCAGGGTGGGGAAAAACAGCGGCCGGGTCTGCGATTCGGGCCCGCCGTGTACGTAGACGACGACCGGTGCCGGACCGGACGCGCGCTTGGGAGGAAACCACCAGGCGGGTATCTCTCGCCCATCGAAGGTGGGGTAATGGATCACCACCGGCTCGACAAAGCTGGCTGGCGCAATGCCGGCGTGGCTGCTGCGCGTCATAGGCTGAGCATGGTTTTGTTCCACGTCCCACAGCCACACGTCGACGGTGCGCGTGGGCGTGGCAAACGAAAAAGCCACCTGCTGCTGGTGCGGGGCAAAGGCCGGCACCGACAGATCCAGGGGATTGACCACACCGACCGGCAGGTCGTCCAGGCTGCGCACCATACCGGTCTGCAGGTTGAGGCTGCTAAGGCGATGGGCCCCGTTGTGATTGGTGACCCAAATCAGGAAAGAACCACCGGGTGCCACCGCCAGCAATTCGACGTCGGCGTCCGGCTCGGCCAACGGCTCGATGGACAAACTCGCCAGGTCCAGACGCACGACGGCGGTGTGCTCACGATCCAAATCGCTCAGGCAGTACACCGCCTGTCCATCGGCCGCGTAGGCCGGGCAGTCGTAGCGCACGTGGCCGGGCGCCGGCGTCAGATGGCGCACGTTGCCACTGGAAAGGTCGATCTCGAAGAGGTCTTCGTCGGTCATGCTGTGCATGAACAACACCAGCAGGCGGGAACCGTCCGGTGCGAACCCGGCTGGGATTATGATGCCCGGTTCGTCGTTCTGCCAGACAAGCTGTGCCTCGTCTCGTGTGACGTCCTGCACGTAGACGTCGTAACGCCCCCGCTGTCGCCGGTTAGCCGCAAACGCCACGCGCTGGCCATCGGCCGACCAACCGCCGAAGATGTGCATCGCACCATCGTCATGCGTCAGCCGGCGCTCGGCGCTGCCCCTGGTTTTTCCTGGGGAAGAACCAGGGGGGCGCAGCAAAAAGAGCTGTGTATTCTCATTGCCGCCGGCATCGCGGCTGAACAACAACCAGTCCTCCGTAGGTGAAAAGGCCACGGCGGAGACGCGGTCGGTGCCAAATGTTAGCTGGTCCGGCCAGCCGCCGGCCGCGTCGACGATCCAGACCTGCGGCAGGCCGGTGATGTCGGTCAGAAAGGCCACGCGCTGGCCGTCCGGCGAAAATGAAGGCTGGTACGCCGTGCGTACGTGGAGATAGCGGTCGATCGGGTAGGTGGGTTCAATCACGTTCATCGCCCTTCTAGCGGCGCAGGAAATCGATTGTTCCGACGCCCTGGCGCACGCCAAAGTTGCCAAACCAACAGCGAGCGGCGGACGGCCCT
>JAYRNS010000407.1:0-8460 GCA_041912075.1 Anaerolineae bacterium | reverse complement strand
TCGATGGCACGCGCATTTGGTGCATTGGGGCTGATTTGGCGCTGGTCCATCGCCAATTGGCCGACGGTTGTGGTGAGTTCAATCTTCATGGATCGCCTCCGGCGGACTCATCACGGCTCATGATCGGTTCGGCGCACTGCAGCAGGCGGGCCAGACGCTCTGGCGCAACCTGGCGATAGAGAAAATAGCGCTCCAAGGCCTCGCGCGGCTGCAGGGCCTCGACGCTGGCGGTATCACTGGAGAGACGCAGACGCGATGGCCGGTGCACTTCCGGCACGACACCCGCGACGTGAAAAGCCGCGGCCAACGCTTTGTGAATCTGGTTGTAGTCGATGTGTGGTTCCAGCTCGGGCGTCGTGTGGATCACCACGCGCACGATGGCGTCGTCCAGCGACCGGTGTGACAGGGCGGCCAAAACGGTTTGGGTGGGATCGTCGTGGTCGGCGTCGATCCCGATATGGACAAAGCGCCGCGCCGCCCGTGGCTGAAAGTGCCAGGTGGCCGGTATGCCAGGACCAGCAATCTCTACCCACACGAACCCCTTGTCCTCGCCGGCTTCACCAAAGTCGATGCGTTCAGGACTGCCGGCGTACACCACAGGGGGTGATTCCAGCACACATTGGTGTTTGTGGATGTGCCCCATGGCAACGTAGCCGACCTGGGGATGATCGACCAGGCTGCGGGGCAGGACCAGGTCGTAACCCAACATGACACTGCGTTCCGAACCGAACACCGCCCCCTGCACCGTGCCGTGGACCGCCATGATCGTCGGGATCGCCGGGTCACAACCGGCCAGCAGCTCGTCGACGATCCGCTGCAGACGTTCCAACATCAACGCATTGATCTCGTCCAGACTGGCACTCTTGTAGTCGTCGCGGGCCAGCAGCACACTGCGCGTCACCCAGGGCAGCGCCACGATTTGCAGCGGACCCTGGCGGGTCGTCATCGTAAACAAACCCGGACGGCGCGCAACCGTGACGCCGGGTACCTCCAGGGTGCGGAAGATATCGAGGCTGTCGGCGTGACCCGTGGCGTTGGGCATATCGTGGTTACCCACCAGGAGAAAAACCGGGATTCGTTCGGTCACTGCCATCCGGTGAATCCGGCGCGCAAACTCACGCTGGTAGGTTGGGTTGGGGTCACGCGTTTTGAACGCGTCACCAGCAAAGATCACCAGATCGGCCGGCCCGCTGCCATCACCGTTGAGGGCGTTTTGGATGACGTCATCGAACGCACGCAGAAAGTCGCCCGCTCGCGAAGAAAGACCGGTGTCCGGGTCCAGCCGTCCGTAGTTTTCGATGCCCAGGTGCAGGTCGGCAAAATGGAGGATACGAATCATGCAACAATTTTACTACAGGATACGAAAAACGTAAAGCGCGGTGAGCATTTGACAGAGCCATCTGATGCGGTACAATGACAACGAAAATCTGTTCTGATTGGACCTGCCAAACCCGAATGCCGCTCAAACTGGAATTGATCACCGATGCGATTGCCGAGATGGCGGCCGGCCTCACGATCGACCAGACCTGGGACCGGCTGCAGGCGGCGCGCGCCGAATACGCAGCGCAGGACGCCCACCACATCCGGCAGAGACTCGACGATAAGGAAGCACGGCCGGGGTGGCTGGCGGCCTATCCACTCGCCGCGCTGGCTGATGCGGTCGATCTGCCGGCGATGCCGGAGAATTTCTGCGTGGTGGCCGCCGACGGTTCATCCATCAACCCGGATCGTCACAGCCCGGTGCGTTTCTACCTCATCAACACCGGTTACGCCGTACTGACCTACGGTTCCCATCCCGATGCCGAGTTGGACAGCACCTGTCGCCTCTACCACCGTGAAGAAGAGGTCTACATCGAGCCACACTACCAGACGCTGCCGATCGACGGTGCCCTGCTGGCCGTACAGATGGCCGTGGCCGAGCTAGAGACGTTGAGCCAGGCGACCACGACGGTCAGTGAACGGGCGGTGGTCGCGCTGCGTGACGGCACGTTGATTCTATGGGGGCTGGACAGTCCCGGACTGAGCGAAACGACGCGTGAGCGTTTTCTGGGTCCTTACCGCGCCGCGCTGGACGTGTTCCGAACGCAGCGGATTCCCCTGGCCAGTTATATCAGTTTCCCGGCCAGTGATGAGCTCGTCAATGCCCTGCGTGTGGGCGTGTGCCCTGATGCACACGTGGTGTGCAGCCGCTGTGAGACGCTGCGCCAGCTCGGTACCCCACACTGTGGGGGTCTGGTGCCGCTGGAGGACCGTCAGCTGCTGGCGGGGCTGCTGCGCCCAGGTCAGCGGTCGGCTTTGTTCAAAAGCCAGCAGCCAGTTCTGCGCTTCTACAACAACCCGGCACAGCACGTGCTCTTCTTCTATGTAAACGTGGGCAGCGAGATCGGCCGCGTGGAGGTACCCCAGTGGGTGGCCGACGATCCGGTTCTGTTGGATCGTGTGCACGCCATCATCGTGGACCAATGCCGGCGTGGCAGCGGTTTTCCGCCGGCACTGGTCGAAGCGCACGAGCAGGCTGTCATCAACCTGGGAGACCGTGCCCTGGTGGAGCGCATGCTCGAAGAGGCGCTGGCGGCGCGGGGTATCATCTACACGCGGTCGATGAAGGATCGTACCAAACGCGAGCGGAGTATCTAGCCATGGACCGATGCGGTGAAATCATTGCCACGAACACCACCCAGTTCGTCGCCGAGAGTTTTACCCTGCACCAGCCACCTGCGCTGGGCAGCCTGGTGGAGGTACAGCCGGCAGCCGACATGACCGTTTATGCCGTCGTGAGCTTTGGCAGCACGGGCGGGCTCGACCCCGGACGGCGCGTGGTGCGCCGCAGCACGGATGAGGCATTCGACGCCAGCATTTATCAGGCGCACCCGCAGCTGGCCAAAACGCTGCACACCGAGTTCAGTGCGCTGTTGGTGGGTTACCGCCAGGGTGATGGCCGGATTCGCCGGCACCTGCCCGCCCAACCACCGCCGCTGCACTTTTCGGTCCAGCCGTGTGGACCGGCTGCGGTCTGCCAGTTTACCGATGAGCTGGTCTATTTGCGGCTGCTGCTCAACATCCAGGGTGAACTGCCGGCCGACCAGCTGGTCGCGGCGCATATCCGCCAGGTGTATGCGGTGCGCGGGTCGGACAACGACTGGCTGGCCAGGGCGGCACGCGAGGTGGCATCACAACTGAAGGGTGAATACGATCGTTTGTTGAACGTGTTGACGATGATCGAGGCGTGATGGATTGGCGGTTGGAGGTTGGAAAGTGGAGGGTGGATGTTGGAAGGTGGAAGGTGGATGAGGTGACGGATGGGGAATTCGTTTGCACAGGAGACCGCGTTTGTCTGCCCGGCGTGTGAGTATCATTTTGATGCGGCGGTGTGGTTGATCGTCGATGCGGCCGAGCGGCCAGACCTGGTGACGCAGGTCGCGGCGGATCGGCTGCACGCCCTGGCGTGTCCCCGCTGTCATCAAGCCGGTGCGGTTGATGCGCCGCTGCTGCTGTACCAGCCTGGACAGGATCCACTTCTGGTGTTCTCACCCGCCCAGGGGAGCGATAACGAGCAGAGCCAGGAACACGCTGCCAACCTCCTGGGGTTGCTGAGTGAAACGCTCGGTCCGCTGTGGCACGATACCTGGTTAGGTCAGGTCGTGGTCATGCCGCGAGCCGAGCTCGTTCGCCAGCTGACCGGCACCACCCGGTCGAGTACGGCTGCCGCCAATGCACTGCGCGCCCTGCAGGCACGCGACCCGGCGCGCTACCAGCGTTTGCTGGACGACGTGCGCCAGGTGACGGTCGACATGATCGACGCAGACCCCTTCCTCGCCGGTATTCAGGCACTCAGCGCCGCGGATACAATGGCCGACTATTTGCGCGTGGCGCTGGCTTACCCCGGTTTGCTGACCCCAGATGGTGCCACGCGCATCGCGGCCGGCCTGGCGGCAGCCCGCCAGCGCGGGGATGACACATTGGCCGATGTGCTGCTGACGCGTTATGCGCACCTGGTTGAACTGACCCAGATCGTGGCCGAAAGCGAGTACACCCTCGAACAGGCGATCGAGATGGCGGAGGAGGGGTAGGAAGGGAGTAAGGAGTAGGGAGTACGGAGTAGGGGAAGACGGTGTAACAAGCGGCACGTGGGTGACGTCATGGTGCTAGGACCGCTGTCTCGACGGCGGTCATTACTGTGGCGAAAGCCATATTGAGGAGAAAACCCATGTTGTCATCGATTTGGGATGACCGGATTCAGCAATCACTGCAAACTGCGCAGGGGCGGGCCCCGGAGGGTGCACGTGCCCTGGCCGATGGAGGGCCGCCGTTTCCGTCGCCGGCCGACTGGCGCGATGTGTGGATCTACTTCCTGATGGTGGATCGTTTCAACAACCCGGCTGCGCCACCGCGGCTGCCGTGGGATGGTGCACACGGTGCGTTCCAGGGCGGGACCTTCGACGGCATCCGGACCCAGCTGGACTATTTGCGTGATCTGGGTGTGGGCGCCATCTGGTTGTCACCGGTGCAAAAGAACTGCCAGTACCTCGAAAGTTACCACGGTTACGGCATCCAGGACTTTGTTGCGATCGATCCGCGTTATGCGTCGGACCCGGCCGCGGCGCACGACAATCCTGCCCTGGTCGAGCAGGAACTGCGCGACCTGGTGGACGCCGCCCATGCCCGCGGCATCTACGTCATCTTCGACATCGTGCTCAACCACAGCGGTGACGTGTTCGAGTATACACCCGCGCCCGGCCAGCACGCCGACATGCTGCCGTGGCGCAGCGATCCACCGTATGACATCCGCTGGCGCGATGAAGACGGCCATGGACGCAGCGACTGGGCTCAGGCGCCAGCCGATCCCACGCCGGATGGGGCCATCTGGCCGCAGGAGCTGCGCCACAACGACTTCATGCGCCGGCGCGGCAATGCCTTCGATCGTGCGTCGTTCGAGCAAGAAGCTGGCGGTGATTTTTTTACGTTGAAAGAATTCGTCACCGACTTCTTCATCAATGACCCACAGCGCGGACCCTACTACCCGGTGCGTGACACGCTGATCCGCGCCTACCAGTACCTGATGGCCAAGTTCGACGTGGATGGTTACCGCATCGATACCCTGAAATACATCGAGCCGGAATTTGCGCAGGTGTTTGGCAACGCCATGCGCGAGTATGCGCTGAGCATTGGCAAGAAGAACTTCTTCACCTACGGCGAAGTATACGACGACGAAGAGAAGATCGCTCACTTCATTGGGCGCAATGCGATGTCGGGTGGTGACTTGACGGGCGTCGATGCCGCACTCGATTTTCCACTGTTTTTCCGCCTGCCCCAGGCAGCCAAGGGGCTGCTGCCGCCCTCCGCGGTGGTGCAGGTATACACACACCGGCGTGAGGTTGCACGCGGCATCATCAGCTCGCACGGCGATGCCAGCAAGTTTTTTGTGACCTTTCTGGACAACCACGACCAGCCCACGCGCCTCTACTACAGTCCCCCTGACAACCCCCATGCCTACGACGACCAGGTGAGCCTGGCGGTGGGGTGCCTGTTTACCCTGCAGGGAATTCCCTGCCTGTACTACGGCACCGAGCAGGGGCTGCATGGTTCGGGCGGATCGCCGGAAGCGGTGCGCGAGGCGCTGTGGGGCAAGCCGGCAGCGTTCGACCGCGAACATCCCTTTTACCAGGCGATCCAGACCCTGTCGGCACTGCGCCAGGCTGAGCCCGCGCTGCGTTACGGCCGCCAGTACTTCCGCCCGCTCTCGGGCGATGGGGTCCACTTCGGGATTTCCACGTTTGCTGCGGGTGTGCTGGCCTATTCACGCGTCTTGCAGGACCAGGAGGTTCTGGTGGTAGCCAACACCAACGCCGCGGGTACGTGGACGGGGGAAGTTGTGATCGACTTTGCCCTCAACCCTGGCGACGTGCCGTTCGATGTGCTGTACAGCAACCAGCCGGCCGACCGGGTTACAACACCCAGTCCGGCCATCAGCAAACCGGACGGCAGCGTCGAGATTCACGAAGTTGAGGGCGCCGTCACGCAAGGGCCGGCGCGCACCGTGCGCGTCACCTTGCAGCCAGGCGAAATACAGATTTTGACGCGGCGGCGCAGCGGCTAGTACACCTCGGCGTAGGTGCAGCCATGGTTCGTAGTAACGACTTTAGTCGTTGGCAATGCTGCGGAACGACTGAAGTCGTTACTACCAACTGTGGGGACACTCGGCCCACCCGTACGGGCGGTTGTCGCCCAGAGCCGGCGCGTATGCCACCGGCCCTGGGCCGCTATTAGCGGGCAAAAAAGTTGAGCAGCATCTCGTCCAGCAGATCGCTCCACGCACCCCAGCTGTGGCCCTCGTTGGTTTCCACGTAACGCAGCGGAATCTGGGCACTCGTGAGCAGCTCCGCGGTGGGATCCAGGTCACCGACATCCCAATCCGGCAAACCAGAACTCATAAACACTTTGATCGGCAGCGTCGGGCAGGTGATCCCGGTGTCACCACCGCACGCGCCGACCTGGCTCAAGACGTCATTCATGGCCCGCACGCCGGCCGCCTTGGCCGGGTCACCCACACTGTCCGGGCTGCCCAAAGCCCAAAACGACGGCGAGAAGATCGCCAGATCGTGAAACACGTCGGAAAAACGCACTGCAATGTAACTGGCTATCAAGCCACCATAGCTGACGCCCTGGATGAGCCGTGCATCCGGCTGGGCGTTGGTACGGTAAGCCGCGTCGATCGCGGGCACCAGCTCTTGTGCGATAAACGCGGCGTAGCTGGGTGCGTTGGCCAGGAATTCCTGCTCGCGGCGGTTGTTTTCGGGATGTCCGGGCTGGCGTGCATCGACAAACACGGCGATCACCGGCTGCAGCCGCCCGCCCGCAATCAGGTTGTCGAGCACGGCGGGCATCTTGCCCATGTCAGGATCGACAAAGTCGTTCCCGTCGACCGCGTACACGACCGGCAGGTCCTTGAGCTGGTCGTAACCGGCCGGGGTATAGACGCGATAGTTGACGTCATAACCGAGATTCTGGCTGGCGATGGTCAGGTTGTCGGACACGGTGCCGTGCGCGAGGTCGGCACGTGTGTCCGATTCATCCGTGGTGACGAACTTGGGCATCGTCAGGACGTTGTTGTCACCCAGGCTGCGTTTGACCACGACCGGGTTGGCCGGGTCGAGGATCCAGTTTTCCCCATCGAGGACGATTTTGTACTCGATACGGCTGTCCGCCGGCAAGGTCTTCTGCGCGATCCACAGATCGGTTTGACCGATACGGCGCGCCTCGGCGCCGGCCGTAAGGTCCCACCCGGCAAAATCACCCGTGAACGTGACACGAGCGGCGTCGCCCCTATACATGAACACGGCCTGGTCACCCAATACGAGGGGCAGGCGCCCGCTGGTGCGCAGCGCAGCGTACAGGGCATCGGCCTGCACCTGTCCGCCGCTGGACCCGGCCGCCGCGATGCTGCTGATGGCGGTGCGCAGGTCCTGGGCATTCTTGATGGTGACCGGCGCGGCAGTGGCAGGGACGTTGGTCGTTGGACTCGCGGGCAGCACGGTGGGTGACGAAGGGTTTTGCGGCTGGCACGCAACCAGGCAGAGTGCGGTCAGCACGACAATCAACGGCTTTATCAAGCTACGCATCACACAACCTCCCTTCCGGTGGTCGTTACAAGGCGTCTGGTACCCAGGTGATGGCGGTGTCACCCAAATGGGTCCGGCGCCAGGCCAGACAGCGCTCCGCCAGCCGCCGTACCGATTGGTAATAATCGGGTTCGCGGCGGCGCGCGCATTCGTAATCGACGTATGGCTGCAGCTTATCCCACGTTTTGACGATCATCGGGTTCATCCACGGCATCACCATATCATCGGGGATCCAGTCCTGTTGGGTCAGAAAGGCGACCCGGTCGAGGGAGTTGAGAACTTGTTTGACCAGGTTGCGTTCGTCGGGGGTCATGCTGGCCAGGCCCTGCGCCGGATCAGCCGGCAAATGCTGGAATACCCAGCGGCGCGCCTGGACATTCTCTGGTGCGTTGAGCTCCATAAACAACCGGTCCGCCACTTCGAGGTGCCGGCTCTTGGCGTTCTCGTTCAATTCCCGATAGGCGATGAAACCAGCCGCGAGGACCGCCGCCATGGCCACAGCCGTGGCCAGGGCCTCGATCATGGCCCAGAAGTCGTTGGGGATACCCGCCAACTGGAGGAAGACTCCCAGACCAGCCATCGCCAGGATCCACACCACAAACGCGCTGACGGTAATCCCCAAAAAGACCAACAGCGTCGACCGTTCGGATGGTTTGGTCATAGGTTTTCCTCCTGGCAACTGGTCCGCATCTGGGGATGCGGACTCCTCGTTTGGCAATCAGTCCGCATCTGGTCGGTCACCTGGCTTGAGCATAGCCATCGATGATGTCGTGGCGCTTTGATCATTTCAACACCAGATACTCGCGCCCGTGCAGACGGTCCTGGATGATCGAGATCATCT
>JAYRNS010000406.1:0-3384 GCA_041912075.1 Anaerolineae bacterium | reverse complement strand
TCCTCAGTAGAACAGCTGCGCGACGTTCGGCCCGCTGGCCCCCAGTAGGTCTTGTCCTACCAGGTGGTAATTGTCCGACGCGTACACGCCGCGCACGGCGATGCACTGCAAATCCTGCGTGTACGATTCTCCCAACTGCCAGTTGATCCCGATCACGAAACACGCCTCGTTAAGGTGGTAAACCTGCGTCCCATCGGCTGACGTGGTGCCCGCCACCAGCGTCACCCGGTCGCCCGGCGCCCGGGGCCGCGTGCCCCGGACGCCGGATGCGGTGGCGTAGGTCCGGGGGAGTTGGCTTTGTTCTAACACCAACACAGTGAGCATGTTGGCCTGTTGCTCCGTCTCCAGGTAGGGATTGCCGTTACGAATCGACCGCACGCGCGCCGGGCGGTTGTCCCAAAACGCCCCGGTCGATGTGCGCTTGATTTCCTGTTGCGGTCGGCCCTCCAGCGGACGTGACCACAGGTCGAGCTTGACCATGTAGGCGTCGTGCGTGGCGTTGTTGTTTTCGATTTCCAATTCGGCCCGCTGCGCATACCGTGTCAGGTAGACATGCACGTCGTTGGAGATGTCTACCCCGCCCGACGTGCACGCTTTGAAATTGGTTCCCCGGACAGGGCTGGTAAACGTGTCAATGTCGGTTGAGACGGGAGCGCGGAATTTAGCCGTGACCGTGATCGAGCTGCCGGCCGGCACGACCTTTACTTCTTCGTCCTTCCAGATTTGCTGATACCCGCGCATGGTCCGCTGGGCAAACTCCACCGTCGTGGTCTTATACACGTCCTCTGGGTCATAGCCTGGGTCTATGCGGTCACAGAGTTGCGCATCCTCACGCACAATCAGACCCTGATCGGCGTAGATGGTCACTTGATTCTGCGTGTGCGTTTCACCAGTCACCCACGAGGCGGCATTCTCATACCTGAAATTCCCCACCCTGCCAGCGTAGAACCGTCCCCCGCAGGCAGTAGCCAGTGCCTGTATGTCCTCCCACGGCGACTCATCGTCCAACCAGGCAAACGGGATGATGAACATCGGCGCATCGTCCACCAGGGTGACGGTGACGCCGGCGTGACTGATGAATGTCTGTATCAGCGTTGCCTCATCGTAGCCGGTGTATAGCCCACTGCTGGCTTTGGCCTGCATCAGCAACTCGCAGTAATCGCGGCACTCGAACCGTACAAACTCGCCGGCTCCGTGCGATTCCGGGATGCTTTTGATGACGCCGGTGAATATCCGGTAGTACGTCGGCACACCGTCTACGCTCACCTCCAGGTACATCGGTGCGTAGTATGACCCGCCATCGTACAGCAGGTCGGACAGCGGGCCGGCGAAATTGCCATGGCTGTACCGCCCATCCGGGTTGTGCATCGTAATCGAGCACGTGCCCACCTGCCCCCGACCGCCCGTCAAGTACTCATCGGGCGCGACGACACGAAGCGCACCCGTAGCCGAAATCATGTTCTCCGTCTCTTCGGTGTACGCGTCGTCGAAATCCCAATCAACCCACAGGCGATACTGAACGGTTCGTGTCAACTCTACACCTCGCGCAGCGATATACTGACATTGGCCCGTGGCGTGTTGCTGAGGTATGGCACCCACTCAATCTGCATCTCAGCCTGTGCTGGGTCTAGCCCCACGGTGTAGCTATCTCCCAGGCCATCCACGAACGTCTGCGACCCGACCGCCACCAGATCGAACGCCGTCTGGACGGTGCCGGCGTCGGTCGATGACAGCATCCGCCACTCCAGGGTAAAAGTGTGTTTGGCGGTGGCGCTGATAAGGTCAACGCCCACCTGCCCGTTCGCCTTGATCGTGCGTGCGCCGCGAAATACGCGCGGGCGCTTGTAGACTGTGGGTGAGGGTAACGTTTGGCCCGCCAGGGTGTACGCCATTATGCCCCCCGTTCAATAACGCCGATTATCAGCCGGATCATGGCCGTGCTCCCGTTGTGGTCTTGCTGGCGTTGAGCCGTTTCAGGACTTCGGGCGCCACCAGATCGGCTAGGATGCCTACCAGCTCAGCGGGTACGTTGTCCTTGAAGACCTGGAGCAGCCCGTCACCCAACCCGCGCCCGATGACTTTGCCGGCCTCCAGGATGCGATCACTGGCATCAGCGATGCTGGCCCGAAGTGCAGCCGCAATCTGTGTACCGGCGGTGCTCAGCCCCTGCGGGATGCCGGCGGCCACGTCCGCCCCTACCGTCGCGCCGGCCGCGGTCCCATCGCCCAGCACCTGCCCCAGGGCGCGTGTGGCATCGCCCCGGCTGACGCCCTGCCCGGTGAGTGTGGCCAGGATGCTGGCTTTCATCCGCTCCATTTCAGCATTGGCCGCAATCTGCTGTTGCACCTGCGCGGTGACAGCCCCCACGTCCAGCAGCCCCAAATCAGTCCCTGCCTGAAACGCCTTGGCTTTGCCTTCGGCAAACTGCTTGAGCGCCGCCTCACCCTGGGCTAACACGTCCTCCGGTATCAGCCCCTGCGCGCGTAGCTCGTCCAGCCATTGCGATTGGAAGCCGTTGACCGCAACGTCCCACATCCGCCCGAAGTCCCGCGCCGGCCCGTTCGGGTCGAAGCCGCCGGTCGCTGTGCTGAAATCGACACGCGACTTGGTGCCGGACACCGACGAACTGATGATGCTCTCGATGGATGATTTGAGCTTTTCGAGCTCGCTGTTGTACGTCGAGGCGCCAATGCCGGCCTGGTGAAACGCCACGTCAACCTGTTTGGTGGCCGCGGTCGTTTCACGCAACCGATCCGACAACCCGCCGGCCGCGCTGCCCAGGCGTGGGAATGCGGTTTGCACCTCGGCCACCGTGATGGAGCCAGTTGTACGCAGCGCCGAATTGAGACCGCCCACCGCGCCAGACAGGGCACCAGCCGCTGCCGCAGTGCCTCTGTAGACCCTGCCCAGCGCCTCAATTGCCGCCGCAGCTTGTAGCGCCGTGATCTTCTGCTGTTTGTATTGGTCCTCAATGTCACGTAGCTTGTTGTAAAACGTGGCCATCGGACCAACGATGATACCAAGCTCAATCCGTATGCGGTCAGACAGCGAAATATTTGATATCTGTCGCTGAATCTGATTACCATTGTTCTGCGCTTCCGCCATCGATTGAAGGAAGCGCGCCAGACCACCGGCGGCACCTATGTCACCGGATAACGCCTCGCCCAAAGCGGCTTTGTAGTTCTGCCAGGCCACACCCAGCGTCGCCACGCCATCGGTCGCGGCGGCAACTTGCGTGGGCGTCTCTGACAAAACCTTGTTGACCAGGAACTGCTTTTTCTCAACGTCTGTGAGCTCCGCCGCGGTCTTGCCCAGCGTCTCAGCGTAATCCTCGAACGCCTTTTCACCGCCGGTCACGATGCCCAGGTTGTCCAGGATCAGGGG
>JAYRNS010000405.1:0-2005 GCA_041912075.1 Anaerolineae bacterium | reverse complement strand
CGCTGCCGCTTGTCCCCGTATACGCCTGGCCAAAGCTGTTGCCGTTGGGATTGGTGTTCGTCGTATGGTTGCCCTTGAGGGATGTCCAGGTCTCGCCGCCATCGGTGGACACCTGGACGTAGGCATAGTCGAAATCTTCCTCGAGATCGTACCAGGTCCAGAAATTGAGCGTGGCGTTGGAGACATCCCGCAGGTCGAAGCGCTGGGTGAGCGTGGCCGAGCTGTCATCTGAGCGGTTGCTCCAGAAGGCGTAACTGCCGCTGTGGGCCTGGGCATCGACCAGGCCAATGAGCGGGTTACCGCTGAAGTCGATCGTCACGTCGCCCTGGCCGCGCAGCTCGAAGTAGTCAGCAGCATACTGGGAGACCTCACCACCGTCCTCGAACGCCGGGTAGCGGCGGTAACGGGCTTCCAGGTTGACCGATTGGGGGTCGATGTTCTTGTAGCCGTAGCGTCCGCCCTGGTCCTGTTCATCATCCAGCAGGTTGGCCACCAGCCAGTCGGCAAACACATCGTCGAAGGTTACGTTGGCACCGGCCGCTTCGAGCGCGTGGTTGAAGCCGGCAATGCCGTTCTCCGGCGATGCCACCATGGCGCGTGTCGCTTCTTCGCCAAACCGGTCCAGGAAGTAGGTCATGAACAGGTAGGCACCCCCGTAGTGCGGGGCGTTGCTGCCGGGTTCGGCACCCCAGGTGTTGAGCTGCGTGTCGGGGTTGGCCATGAATGCCAGATCGGCCCCGCCGGGATCAAACCCGTTGAGCGCCGATGCCAGCTCGGCCAGCCCTTCGTTGACCCACGTCTCTTCGTTGCGATCGTTGTACCAGTGGATCATGTGTTGGAATTCGTGAGCCAGCGTACCGTCGTAGAATTCATTGCCGGGCTGGTTGTTGTCGACGTTGATGTAGAACATCTCTTTCTGGTTGGAGAATGGCTGCGCCAGGCGCGAGAACTCGTCGGCCGAGGAGTAATAGCCGGCGATGCTGTCCCCCAGGTTGCGGGCGTGCAGGATGTTCAGACGCACGTCGTTGTCAACCCCCGGGGTCCACTCGCTACCAAAGAACTCGCGGTTGGTGGGGTAGGTCTTTTCCTCGAAGCGATCAGCCGAACGTTTGAGATCGCCGTCGTCGACCCGTGCCCCTTTCTCGACCCACATGTTGACGTGGGACGTCTGGTAACGCAGCTCGGCTTCGATGTCGGAGTGTTCGTTCGTATCGACGTTGGTGACCGTAAAGGTGATGACCTGTCCAAGTTGAAACGCCGGTGGCGTCGCATTGACGACCTCGGGAATTTCACCCACTCCCGGTCGCAGCTGCATGGCCAGCAGACGCAGATCACGCTGCGGCACGTCGACCGCGTTCAGCTGTTCTTCCGTCAGCACGTCGCTCAGATCGACCACAGCCGTAGGCGACGTGCCTGGCTCGCGCGTGGCGCGCGGCGTTGCCGGTTCATCCCCATTGACGGCCGGCGTATCGGTGACGACCGTCACCGGCAGCGGCTCGAAGCCGACGTCGCTGGTCCAGGTTCGGGGCAAAAAGAATGCCGCACCGCCAATCAGACCCACGGCGCAGAGACAGCACAGCAATAATGCAATCGCTGCGACGATAATCCAAATGAGCGTGTTGTTCGTTCGTTTCGTTGTCGTTGTGTTGAGTTCTTCGGTCACGGATAACTCCTGCTAGAGAGATCACTTACTGCTCTGTCAGGTTGGGTTTTGTTGCCATCCTGCGCTGATACACCGGGAGAAAATACACATTCAACCAAACCGAACACTGCCGCGGCCCTGCGGCAGCTGCCACCCATTGTAAACCCATCACTCCCTCCTGCCCAGTAATGCACCTTCCATCCCCTACTCCCTACTCCCCCCTCACGGCCACTCCAGCAGCCCTTCATCACCGCGGTGCAGCCAGGCCCGGGCGCGGCGCACGAACTCGCTCTCGGCCGGATAGGTCAAGAGGGTCAGAGCCTCATCGATTGGCACCCAGACCGGCTCGAACTGTAGTTCATG
>JAYRNS010000404.1:0-1634 GCA_041912075.1 Anaerolineae bacterium | reverse complement strand
GTGATTGCGCCGCTGATTGTGGTGGTGTTGCAGGGGTTGGGAAGAGGGAGTACGGAGTAGGGAGTACGGAGTAGGGGGCGGGTGGAGGATGCATGTTGGGTGAGCAGAATGGCGGCACGGGTCCGGCGCGTGGGGCGACTTTAGGTGCACAACCGGTGAGGCGGGTGCAGATGGTGCATTCTGATGCCGAGCTGATTCCGGCGCTGGTGCGCGGGGACGAGGCGGCCTTTGCCGAGCTGGTGCAGCGCTATCACACCGCGCTGTTGGGCGTGGCCAGGCTCCACGTTGCCGATGCCGGTCTGGCCGAGGAAGTGGTCCAGGAGACGTGGGTCGGTGTGATCCGGGGGATTGGGCGTTTCGAGGGCCGGGCGTCGCTGAAGACGTGGATTTTTCACATTTTGTTGAACCAGGCCCGGCGCCGGGGGGCGCGCGAGCGCCGCGTGATTCCCTTCTCGGCGTTGGTCAGCGCCGAGACCGACTCGCCCGACCCGGCGGTCGATCCCGACCGTTTCCGGCCACCCGACGCCGAGGCCTGGCCCGGACATTGGTCCAGGCCGCCGCAGGCCTGGCAGAGTTTGCCCGAAGACTTCGTGCTGCACGGCGAGACCCAGGTTTATCTGAGAGAGGCCATCGACCACCTGCCGCCGGCCCAGCGCACGGTCATGGCGCTGCGTGACCTGGAGGGGTGGAGTGCAGAGGAAGTCTGTAACATTTTGGACATCAGTGACTCTAATCAAAGAGTGCTGCTGCATCGCGCCCGTTCCAAGGTGCGGGGCACATTGGAGAGGTATTTTGTGGAGCGAGGGGAGGAGGGGTGACCGTGACAGCCCATGAATTGGCGTGCAATGAGTTCGTTGAGCTGGTAACCGAGTATCTCGAAGGAACCTTACCGTCCGCAGACCGCCAGCGCTTCGAGGCGCACATGGCGCAGTGCGACGGGTGCGATACCTATTTCGCCCAGATGCGCCAGACGATCCAGGTCCTTGGCCGGCTGCCCGAGGAGGCGGTGCCCCAGACCGCCTGGGACAGGTTGCTGGGGGAGTTTCGCAACTGGTGGCAAGAAAGCCAGGAAAGTCCTGCCGAGAACGTGTAACAATTCGACCTTTGACGGAACTGTACAGCCAGAAAGAGGGTGTACGATCGCAGCGAGCGGGTCACACAGGATCCCAACCGACCTGCACTCAAGACACCCAATCCATTTCTCACAAGGAGAAAGGTCATGTCTCTGGTCAAAGGTCTGCGTTTCAACGTCGTCTACCTGTTCCTCGCAATCACGCTCGTGGTTGCCCTGGCTCCCTTTGCGGCGGGCCGCGCCCTGGCGGCCGATGACCCCGGTGCTGTCTACACCATCAGCAACGCCACTGCCGGTAACGAAGTCGTCGTCTTCGACCGCGCCGCCGACGGCAGCTTGACGCTGCGCGAGTCGGTGTCCACGGGCGGTCTGGGCACCGGTGCCAATCTGGGCTCGCAGGGTGCGCTCGTTTTGAGTGACAACAACCGCTGGCTGTTCGCCGTCAATGCCGGCAGCGTCAGCGTTTCGTCGTTCGAGGTCAAAGCCGATGGGCTGTACTGGTCTCGACCTTCGCCGCGGGTGGGGTGAGGCCGATCAGCCTGACGATGCACGTTGACGTGCT
>JAYRNS010000403.1:0-1929 GCA_041912075.1 Anaerolineae bacterium | reverse complement strand
GGGCTGGTCAACACGCGGGTGGTGCGCTGGCTGGTCAACGGCGGCGTCGATGCCATTGGTCTCACCGGCGTCGACTTCAACCTGGTGCAGGTCGACCGCATGCAGGTCGACGGCGCCGATCTTGGCTTTGTCGGCCGTGTGACGGCGGTGCGTGCCGGACCCCTGCGCGCCCTGCTCGACCAGGGCCTGCTGCCGGTCATCTCGCCAATTTCGCTCGGTGAGGATGGCCAGACCTACAACGTCAACGCCGACCACGTCGCCGCGGCGGTGGCCCATGCGCTGGGCGCCAGCCGGCTGGTGATGGTCAGCAACGTGCCGGGGGTGCTGATTGCCGGCCGCACCGTGCGTGCCCTGACGGTGGACCAGGTCGAAGAACTGATTGCCGAAGGTCACATCACCGGCGGTATGATTCCCAAGGTACGCAGTGCTATGGATGCGGTGGACCGTGGCGTGTACCAAACAGTGATTACCGATCTGGACGGTCTGGCCAACGGCGGCGGTACCGCAATAGTCGGCGCAGCACCCGTCCCGACCAACAGGATGGAGCGCGCATGAACGGCTACGATACGATTCAAACCGAACACGACTACCTGGTGCAGGTCTACAGCCGCCCCGACATCGTATTGACGAGCGGCCGGGGCTCGACCCTGTTCGACAGCCAGGGCCAGGCCTACATCGACTGCGTCGCAGGGATTGCGGTCAACGCCCTGGGCTATGGCGATCCGGAGCTGATTGCGGTAGCTCAGGAAGCGGCGGCCGGGCTGTGGCACGTGAGCAACCTCTACCAAACGGCACCCGCGGCGCGTCTGGCGCGGCTGCTGGTGGAGACCAGCGGGTTTGCACAGCGCGTGCACTTCAGCCTGTGCGGCGCCAGCGCCAACGAGGGGGCATTCAAGTTTGCACGTAAGCGGGCACGCGTGCGTCACGGCGAGGGCAAACACACCATCGTCTCGTTCAGCGGTGCGTTTCACGGTCGTTTGTTTGGCTCGCTTGCTGTGACGCCGCGGCCCAAATACCAACAGCCCTTCGAGCCGCTGATGCCGGGCGTGCGCGTGGCCGGGTTCAACGACCTGGAGAGTGCGCAAGCCGCCATCCAGGATGACGTGTGCGCCGTCATTGTCGAACCGGTGCAGGGGGAAGGCGGGATCTACCCGGCTGCCCCTGAGTTTTTGCACGGTCTGCGCGAGCTGTGCGATGCGCACGATGCGCTCTTGATTTTCGACGAGGTACAGTGCGGCCTGGGGCGCACGGGCACGCTGTGGGCCTGGCAGGGGTATGGTGTCGCGCCGGATGTGCTGACGGTGGCCAAACCACTGGCCGGTGGGCTGCCGATGGGGGCCATTCTCATGACCCAGGCCGTGGCCGACGTGATGGCCGTGGGCGACCACGCCAGCACGTTCGCCGGCGGGCCGTTCGTTGCTACGGTGGCCGAGGCGGTCGTGCGGCGCATAACTAACCCCTTGTTCCTGGCCGACGTGGCTGCCAAGGGGGCCTATTTCAAAGAACGGCTGCAGGAGATCAACTCGCCGCACATCCAGGAAGTGCGCGGCCAGGGGCTGCTGCTGGGCGTGCAGCTCGATATCCCGGCCAACGACGTGGTTAAGGCGGGACTGAACCAGGGTTTGATCCTGGTCAACGCCGGGCCGGACGTACTGCGGCTGGTGCCGCCGCTGGTGATGACGCGTGACGAGATCGATACGGTGGTCGACCGGCTCGATGGCATTATGCAGGTGTTGGATGGATAATCCTGGCGTGCGGTGGCCGGCCGTCCGCGAATAAGGTCGCGAATACGCGAATCGGCCGTCCGCGAATGGAACCGCGAATACGCGAATCGGCCGTCCGCGAATAGGACCGCGAATACGCGAATCGGCCGTCCGCGAATAGGACCGCGAATACGCGAATCGGCAGTTCTGGAGTGCGGCAGCCAGG
>JAYRNS010000402.1:0-2382 GCA_041912075.1 Anaerolineae bacterium | reverse complement strand
TTTTTTGAGAATCTTATACCTCGTCGTTTGGATGTTTTCGTCATGACCAATAGCATGAGTCAGCTGTTTTCGCGGCGCGATTTCTTACGTGTGGGGCTGGGAGGGACCGCCGGTCTGGCCGGTATGGCGTTGTTAGCCCAACCAGCGATCGCGCGACCGCCCGACCAGGGCCCGGTGACCGGCCATAACGGTCACGATGCATCACCCGGCATGGAGCACGGCCCTATGGGTATGGTCGGTGAAGTGGACAATGCCCGCAACGGCTTCGACCCGCTGGAGATGCTCGTCGACTGGGACTATGGCCAGGTCAGCACCCTGGCCAATGGTCAGACCTTGCGCGAGTACACGATCGTGGCCTCCGACAAGGAAATCGAAATTGCCCCGGGCGTCTTTTTCCCTGCCTGGACGTACAATGGCCGCGTGCCAGGGCCGACGATCCGCTGCACGGAGGGGGATCGCATTCGCATCAATTTTATCAACGCCGGCACGCATCCCCATACCATGCACTTCCACGGCGTCCACCCCTACGAAATGGACGGCGTGCCGGGCGCCGGGCCGGGTGAGATCGCCACCGGACAGAGCTTTACCTACGAATTCGACGCCGAGCCGTTTGGCTGTCACCTCTACCACTGCCACGCCAACCCGCTCAAACGCCACATCCACAAGGGGCTGTACGGCGCGTTCATCGTCGATCCCAAAGCCGGCCGGCGGCCCGCCAGGGAGTTCGTGATGGTGATGAACGCCTTCGACACCAATTTCGATGCCGCCAACGAGGTCTACGCCGTCAACACGGTCGGCCACGTCTATGCGCGGCGTCCTATTCCTGCCCAGGTGGGTGAACTGATCCGTCTTTACCTGATCAACATCGTCGAATTCGACCCGATCAATTCCTTCCACCTGCATGCCGAGTTCTTCGATTATTACGACCACGGTACCACCCTGGAGCCGACCCTGCGCACGGTAGACACGATCATCCAGGCCCAGGCGCAGCGTGGCATCCTGGAGTTCCGCTATCGCTGGCCAGGGCAGTACATGTTCCATGCGCACGTCAGCGAGTTCGCCGAGCTCGGTTGGATGGGTCATTTCAACCTCGTCAAACCGGATGGATTTGCGGCGGCGCTGACCCAGGTTGGGCTGGATGAGACGTGGGATCGCCGAAGCACCACGGGAAGCACCGTGCCGTGGCGCAGCGAGGCCGGATCATGAGCACTGATGCCAAGGTCGAACCGACGCGACGAACCTGGAGTGCCGCCTGGCTGCTGATGCTGGTGCCGGTACTGCTCCTGGGTATCATCCTGGCGCTGATTGTAACCACCGGTGGGGGTCTGCGCGAACTGGCCGGTCCACCCGTCGAACGGCTGGCCATCCAGCGTGTGATTCTGCCGCAGCCCGGGGTGATCCAGGTGCAGGTGATCAACGACGGGCCACAGCCGATCACCGTGGCCCAGGTGCAGGTCGACGATGCCTATTGGGCGTTCACCGTCGAACCGGCAGCGACCATTCCACGGTTGGGCCGGGCCACCCTGACCATTCCTTACCCCTGGGTCGCCCAAGAGGCACACGTCGTACGGCTGGTCAGTGAGTTGGGGGCCACCTTCGACGCCGAGATTGCCGTCGCTGTACAATCACCGCAGCCGTCGACCGGCCTGTTTCTGCGGTTTGGTCTGGTGGGGTTGTATGTTGGCATCGTGCCGATCCTGTTGGGGCTGCTCTGGTACCCTTTCTTGCGCCGGCTGAGCGGTGCGGCGATGAACTTTATTCTATCGTTGACCATCGGTCTGCTGGTCTTCCTGGCGATCGGCACCTGGCTCGACGCCACCGAGTTTGCCGCCGAGCTGCCGGCGTTTTGGCAGGGCGTGCCGCTGGTGATCTTCGTCGGTCTGATCTCGCTGGGTACTCTGCTCGCGCTCAACAGCCGGCGAGGAGAGCGGACACCGCTTCAGGTCAGTTATCTGATTGCCCTGGGTATCGGTCTGCACAACCTGGGTGAAGGGCTGGCCATTGGTGCGGCATTCAGCCTGGGCGAGGCTGCCCTCGGTGTTTTCCTAGTGTTGGGCTTTACGCTGCACAACATCACCGAAGGCATCGGTATTGCCGCACCGGTGGTGCGCGCGCCGCCCGGGCTGAAACATTTCCTCGCCCTGGCCGTGCTGGCGGGTGGACCGGCGATCCTGGGAACCTGGGTCGGGGGTTATGCTTTCGATCCGGTGCTGGCCACGGTGTTCCTGGCTATCGGTATCGGGGCCATCGTGCAGGTGATCTGGGAAGTGGGCAAACTGGTGGCGCGCGACAACGCCCGTGCCGGACGCCCGGCGGTCAACTGGAGTACGCTGGGTGGTGTCGCGACCGGGGTGGCCATCATGTACTTTACGGCGTTCCTGG
>JAYRNS010000401.1:0-2322 GCA_041912075.1 Anaerolineae bacterium | reverse complement strand
CCATCCCATCCCAGCCGTAACTCCGCCGGCCTCCCCCACGCACAAGGATCAGGTCGGACTCTATCACTATGCCAAAACCGGGCAGAATGTTTTGCCTGCTGTCCACGACAGCCCGGTTGAATGGCTGGCCGGTCAGGCCAACCATACCGACCATGCGCCAGAAGGTTCGCAGGATGAACCGAAAGGACTGGTCTAAACCTGACACGGTTCTCGATTAAACTGACTAGCCCCTGCACTACAAGGATCGCGGCGGGCGCTGGCACAGCAGCGCGGCTCAGGGCAAGACCCCAGGCGCGACGATGACGTCTCGCACCTGCAGGTCAGGGAGTCAATCATGATGAAGAAAGCCAAACCAGGGCGCAATTGGTTCTTTGTGGACGAGTCGGGCGATCCGACTTTTTATGATCGCAACGGCAATCTCATCGTCGGCCAAGAAGGTTGCTCACCTATCCTGGTGCTGGGTTTCGTGGAGACGCAACACCCTGATCTACTTCGGCAGGCGCTGCTGAGGCTTCAGCAAGATGTTATTATCGATCCATACTTTGAAGGCGTGCCGTCGCTGACGAAGACCAGCGTGGCATCTCACGCCAAGGGTGACCTGCCGGAGATTCGCTACCGCGTGTTCAAGCTGTTGGCGGAGCTGGATTTTAAGGCTCAGTTCGTCGTCGCGCGCATGATCGAGAAGGTGTTTCGTAACAGCTTCCACGCCAAAGAATACGAGTTCTACAATCACCTGGTGGCGCAGTTGTTCACCAATACCCTCCACCGCTTTGAGATCAACGACATCTACTTCGCCAAGCGTGGCTCACGCACGCGGCAGGCGCCGTTGCTGGATGCCATTCAACGCGGCGTTAGTAACATCGAGCAGCAATGGCAGACTCAGATCACCAGCCGTGTGACTGTGCGAGCGCAAACACCCCAGGGAGAGACGTGCCTCAGTGTCATCGATTATCTCAATTGGGCTGTCTACCGGGCCTTTACGCGAGGAGAGATGCGGCACTTTCGACAGGTCGAGTCCAAAGTCAGCCTCCTGATCGATCTCTATGACACCGATCACTACCCCAGGAACTGGTACAACAAACGGAACCCGTTCAATGTAGACAAAATCACCCCACTGCAGCTAGACCCGGTAACCGGGCGCACGGCCTGAAGCCGGCTTTCACTGGCAGTGGAGTGACTTTTCTGGGCTGAGTATATCACGCATCTATCGCTGAGTTAATACCCAACGAAAAATTGGCACCATCCTTGGCTCATACCGCGGCAGGATCGATTCACCTTCTAGCCTGAAAGAGCATTACGCAAGACATCCTACGACAGAACCCTCGCGATGCATAACCTGTCCACTTGACCAGTCCCAAACTCCCCTCCCGACGGGGGAGTTTTTTGTTGGATTTGGGTAGGATGGAACCAGGCAGTTTGTGATCACCTGCCGGCTGGAGGAGAACCATGCCCGCTACCCATTCCACTGTTACGCACCGCCGCCTGGTCGTCCTGGGCGCTGTGCTTGCATTGTTCCTGCTGTGGGCTGCGATGGGCGCCCCGCTGGCCACCGCCCACGCCGCGTCCGACGGGATCGATTTCGCCGCGCTGGACGCCGCCGTCATAGCTCAGATGGCCAAACACGGGCTGCCCGGTGTGGCCGTGGCCGTCGTCGAGGGCGATGAGATCGTCTACCTGAAAGGCTACGGCACCGCCGGCGCCGGCCGGCCGATGACCCCGCAGACACAGATGTTCATCGGCTCGCAGAGTAAATCGTTCACCGCGCTGGCCATCGCCCAGCTCGCCGAACAGGGCAAACTCGACCTGGACGCACCCGTCCAGACCTACCTCCCCTGGTTCCGCGTGGCCGACGCCGACGCCTCGGCCAGGATCACGGTCGATCACCTGCTGCACCACACCAGCGGACTCTCCGGTGCGGGGTACAGCGTGCTGCTGCCCGACGACGCCACCCTCGAAGAAGCCGTACGTTCGCTGGCGCAGGCGCAGCTCACCGCACCGGTGGGCACGAAACACCAATACTTCAACCTCGGCTACGACGTGCTGGCCTACCTCATCGAAGTGGTCAGCGGCCAATCCTACGCCGACTACGTGCAAACCCACATCCTGACCCCGCTCGGCATGCACGACTCCACCGCCGACCCCGCCGCCGCCGACAGCCTGGCCCAGGGTTACACCCGCCTGTTTGGCTTGGCCGTCCCCATGACCCAGCCCGTGCGCGACTACGAAATCGGCGCCGGGTACATCGTCTCCACCGCCGAAGACATGGCGCGTTACGCCCTGGCGATGAAAAACGACGGCGGCGGGCTGGTCTCACCCGCGATG
>JAYRNS010000400.1:0-2888 GCA_041912075.1 Anaerolineae bacterium | reverse complement strand
TACCGTTGCACTGAGTACGAGTACGAATACCGTCGTACTCGTACTCGTACTCGTACTCGATCGTTGTGGTCAAGACCTACAAAGTACACACCGCGGCCAGCACTGACCGGGTGTCGTTCCACGAGCGTTCAGTTTACGGCGCCAACGCAGCGCAGAAGGCGTCGAGGTTGCCGGAGTGGCCGTGGTCGGGTGACAACAGCATCGTTCCAGGAGGATGACCCATCCAATCGGTCCGGCCCGCGCTGCTGAACAGGCTGCCGTCGGGAAGCCGGATCCTCACGACGGCGCCACTCGAATCGAGTCCCGTGACGCTACCGCTGCTGTCGTAGCGTACCTGCGCGTTATACGTGTACGGCAGACTGACGAGCGTCTTTCCATTTGCGATGAAGGTGTCCTGCTCGACCACATGCCAGTAGGTCCTGAGCGGCGTCCCATTGTTATCGAAAAAATCGGTCGCCATGACGGTGGCCGTTCCCTGGTACCAGATATCGAACGAACACACGCCAGTCAGGGTGCCGGGATCACCAGTGAATACGAATTGATAGTGCACCGGCGGGCCGGCCGCAGCGGGTGACACCAGGGCGGCGGTGGCCAGCGCGACAACGGTGAGAATCGTGAGCCACCTCACAGGGAGGTGACGCCGAAGAGAGCGTGGCGATTGCATACGAGGCTCCTTTTTCAAGGGTGTGAATTAGAGTTCGATTGTGCCAACTGCCTGTTTCGGGTGGTTTTCGGCAAGTTCTGGCAAATGATTCTCCTTTCGATGGATGCCAAGACCGATTACGGTTTTCGTCTGACGACACTGACCTGGCCAGGGTTTGGTGTGATGCGGCCTTTCCGTGATCGAGACCACGGGGTTACTTGAGTCTACTTTCGCGTTTTTTTTTTTTTTCGTATGATTTCTGTCATACGGCGGCGGTTCGTAAGTTGACAGTTAATGCCTGACGCGTCATGACGACGATTTCGCATCCCACCTCCCCGAACAAGCCCGCGTTGCGGCAGGTTTTCCGTGCGTTCGCTGCGCCAATCCCTTCCGTAGGTTTGCCCCGCATATCAAAGCGTGTTAGAATGAAACCATATCGCAATGCGTCATTGCAGACGCAGCGTTCAGCTGAGACTACTCAAGGAGGGTTCACACGACGATGTCATACATGTTTGCCAGCGAGGAATGGGTCAACGACTTTCAAGCGCACATCAACAGCAGCGCCGACTATGCCGAGGCGGCGTCGACCTGGGAGGGTGATTTCTATTTCGTCGTCGAAGCGGGTGCTGGCATGCCCACCGAGTCGGTGATGTACCTGGACTTGTGGCACGGAAAGTGTCGTCACGTCGAAATCATGACCGACAAGGCCGCGCGCACCCCGGAGTTCGTCATCATGGCCCCCCTTCCGGCCTGGAAACAGGTCATCGGCAAGAAGGTCGATCCGATTCAAGCCCTGGTGACGCGCAAGCTCAAGCTGCAGGGCAACATGCTCAAGATCATGAAGTCGGTCAAAGCGGCGCAGGAGCTGGTCAAGTGCGCCACCTACGTGCCGACGATCTATCCGGACGAAAAGCCGGCCTGAGACTGCGGCCGGCGGGAAGGGTACTATGTGGTTCTTCAAGGCGCCTGAGATCGTTTACGGCGAAGAGGCGCTGACCTACCTGGCGCAGATTCAGGGCCAGCGCGCGTTCATTGTCACCGATGCCGTCCTGCACAAACTGGGCTTCAGCGACCTGGTGATCGCCCAACTGGAACAGGCCGGGATCGAATCGGCCGTGTTTGCCGAGGTGGAACCGGAGCCGTCGATCCAAACCGTGCGCCGTGGCGCGGCCGTCATGGCCGAATACAAGCCAGACTGGATCATTGGCCTGGGCGGCGGCAGCGCCATGGACGCGGCCAAGGCGATGTGGATCCTTTACGAGTGCCCCGGCATCGATCCGGGCGAAATCAACCCAATCGTCCCACTCGGCCTGCGCGCCAAGGCTCGTCTGATTGCGATTCCCACGACGAGCGGCACCGGTTCCGAAGCGACCTGGGCCACCGTCTTGACCGACACCGAGGAGCGGCGCAAACTCGGTCTCGCCTCGCGCGAGATTCTGCCCGACATTGCCATCGTCGACCCGGCCCTGCCGGCCAACCTGCCGCCGCGCATCACGGCCGACACCGGCATTGACGTGCTGACGCATGCCATCGAAGCCTATACCAGCTCCTGGCACAACGACTTCTCGGACGGCCTGGCGCTCAAGGCGATCGACCTGGTCTTCCGCTATCTGCCGCGCGCCGTGAAACACGGTGGCGGCGATCCCGAAGCGCGTGAGAAGATGCACAACGCAGCCACCATTGCCGGCATTGCCTTTGGCAACTCGCAGACGGCGCTGGCGCACGCTTTTGGCCACACCCTGGGCGCGTCGTTTCACGTGCCACACGGTCGTGCGGTGGGACTCTTCCTGCCATACACCATCGAATACTGTGCGCGCGGGGAAGAACCAACCCGCGCGGCCGAGCTTGCCCAGTTCATGGGATTGCCAGCGGCCACCCACATGGAAGGTGCCATCAGTCTGGTCGCCGCTGTCCGCAGCCTGCAAATCGAGGTGGGCCTGCCGCTCTCGGTGGGTGAAGTGGGGATCGACATCGACCAGTACGACGAAGAAATCCCACGGATGGTGATGGTGGTCGAGGGTGATACCTCGGTGGTGACCGCGACGCGCATTCCGAATCGGGCCGATACGGAAAAGCTTCTGCGGTACGCATACGCGGGGAACACGATCGACTTTTGAGCACGTTGGGACCACGAAGGCGCGAAGGGTGAGCGAAGGTCGCGAAGCGCGAAGAGGATTGAACGATGACCACACTTCCGGGTTACATGGGCCAGATTCTGCGCGTGGATCTGACAGAGCGGCGCATT
>JAYRNS010000399.1:0-3024 GCA_041912075.1 Anaerolineae bacterium | reverse complement strand
GGAGACGGGTCTGTTGATCGGTTCGGTCGAAAGCGGGGGACCGGCCGAAAAGGCGGGTCTCTTTATGGGTGACACCGTCGTGGCCCTGGACGGTCACGCCCTGCGCCAGCTGGACGATCTGCTGGCCCTCCTGGCCGATGATCGGGTCGGGCATGCCGCCACCGTCCGCTTCGTGCGCGGTGGGCAAGTGCAAGACGTCAGCGTCATCGTGGCCGAACGGCCGGCCTGAAACGGAGGGACGTGTGCCAACCTTGCTCGAACAGCTCAACCAGGAAATGGCCGCGGTGATCGAGGCGACGCAGCGCTGCCTGGTGCAGATCAGCAACGGTCACCGCGGTGTGGGTGCGGGCACTATCTGGCACCCCGACGGTTTGATCCTAACCAACGCCCACGTCAGCGCCGGCCGGCGGCGCCGCGGGCGCGTGCACAACGATGCGCTGTGGGTGACCCTGCCGGATGGTCAAAAACACCCGGCGCGCATCGTGGCCCAGGACGACGAGCGTGACCTGGCCGCCCTACGGATCGACGTCCAGAACCTGCCAACGATTCCTTTGGGTGACTCTCGCAGCTTGCAGACCGGGCAGTGTGTCTTCGCCGTGGGGCACCCCTGGGGCGTGATTGGGGCAGTTACCAGCGGCGTGGTCATCGGCAGCGGTGCGGAATGGCCCGAGATGCCATCCGGTGGGCACGAGTGGCTGGTGATGAGCCTGCACCTGCGGCCCGGTCACTCGGGGGGTCCCGTGGTCGACATCGACGGCCGGCTGGTGGGTATCAATACCCTGATGACCGGCCCAGACGTCGGAGTGGCAGTGCCGGTGCACGTGGCCAAGGCGTTTCTGCGCCAGGCGCTGAGTGTGTGAAAAATCCTTCGGGTCTTCGAGACCGCAAGGATTTCGGCAATCGAGTTGAAGCACAGACTCTTCGGGTCTTGGAGACCCGAAGAGTTTTGATTTATGGCACCTTACGCAGCGACGGCACACGCCACGTCAGCCACAGGGCGAAGACCAGCGCAATAACCGCCCCCAGGCCGATACCGGCCGGCACCCCCCAGCGCTCGGCGACGACACCCGCCTGCAAAGAACCCAGCGGCGACATGCCAAAAAAGGCCAGCATGTAAACACTCATCACACGCCCGCGCAGCTCATCGGGGACCGTCGTCTGCACCAGGGTGTTGGCCGTCGCGTTCTGCACCATGAACCCCAGACCGGCGCCTACCAGCACCAGCATGGCCACGGCAAACGTGTTGGTCAACGCGAGCAAACAGAGCATGACCGGAAAGAACAGGCTGCCCGCCGTGAGCAGCCACCCCTTGTGCTGCGAGCGGCCCGAAGACGCCACCCACAGTGCCCCCACCAGGGCACCCACACCAACCGCCGCGCTCAAGAGACCCAGGCCCTGTGCGCCAACCCCCAGGATATCGCGCGCGTAGGCGGGCAGCAGCGCATTGTACGAAAAGCCGAACACGCTGGACACCACCACCAGCCCCATCACCGGCAGGACGACGACATCATGCCGGATATAGTGCAGCCCTTCGCGAATCTGTGCGCCCAGGGGTCCGCGCTGCGCGGGTGGCTCGAACGGCGGCAGCTTCATGCGCAGCAGGGCAATGATAACCGCCAGGAAGCTCAGCCCATTCAGAAGGAAACACCACCCCGCACCGACGGTCGCCAGGGCCAGCCCTGCCAGGGCCGGCCCAATCAAGCGCGAAGTGTTGAAGGTCGCTGAGTTCAGGGCGATGGCGTTCATCAAGTCTTCTTTGCCGACCATGTCCTTGACGAACGTCTGCCGTGCGGTGCCGTCGAATGCGTTGACCACACCCAGCAGAAATGACAGAATGAGGATCTGCCAGGGCTGGACCAGGCCGGTGAACGTCAGAAATGCCAACACGAAGGCCAGCAGCATGGCCGACGTCTGTGTCATCACCAACACCCGGCGCCGCGGCAGCCGGTCGATAATGGCACCTGCCCCCAACGACAGAAACACCACCGGCACGGAGGACGCAAAACTGACCAACCCCAGATAGAGCGGCGAATTGGTCAGCTGGTACACCAGCCAACCCTGCGCCACAATCTGCATCCAGGTCCCAACCAGCGATACAATCTGACCGGAAAAATAGAGACGGTAATTCGGATGTCGGAATGCGGCGAAAGTCGCCGCATAACGCGGACGCGAGTCGGTCATGGCTCCGAGGGCGCCGGCCGATGACGTCTCTGGATCGCGAGAAAGGAAGCGTTTGTGCACAGTCACTTTCCTGAAACGTGTTGGAACCATTGTAGCACAAACTCGTTCTACTTGATATCCAGATGGTTTGCCAAACAACACGCTTTGGGGTACAACTACCACCATGACGCACCAAACCACTCATCGACGACGTTGGCGGCCGGTCATTCTCTTGGGACTGATTGCCGCTGGCGTACTCCTGCTGGCCTTGGTTGCAGGCAGCGTCCGGTACGGCGGACCCGATGGCCTGTTGCTGCGCGTGCGGCTGGCACTGGCCCAGGAGGCACCCCATCCGGTATTCGTGCCGACGCCGCTGCCCGTGAATGCCGGCGCCATCCAGGCTGCGGACCTGGTGCCGGCCTTGGGCACAGCCACCGTCGCTCCCGACCTATCGAACCCGAAGCAGGCCCGCGTGACGACAGTGCTGCCGCTCGTCATTCCGACCGATGACCGGCGGGCCGCGGCCACGCGTACACCCTCTCCAACCCCAACGCCCCAGCCGACCGCTGCACCCACGTCACCCCCCGCCACGCCCACTGCGGTGCCGCGCGCACCCACCGTGGCTTTGGCTGGTTTGCGTCACGAGTGGCAAACGTGGAACAACTGTGGCCCGGCCACGCTGTCGTACAATCTGAGCTACTTTGGCAGCCCGCTGCGCCAGGAAGCAGTGCGGCAGGCGACACGGCCCAACAAAGAGGACAAAAACGTCAATCCCGATGAATTGGCCGCCTTTGCCCAGAGCCAGGGGTACCACGCGATCGTGCGCGTCGATGGCAGCGCCGAACAGCTGCGCACCCTGGTCGC
>JAYRNS010000398.1:0-4390 GCA_041912075.1 Anaerolineae bacterium | reverse complement strand
GTTCAAAGGAATCCTGCGCGTCGTATTTTCGTGGATTGCGGTACTTGACATGCCGCTGTAGGCCGTGATAAGATTGAAGCGCTAGAGAACACTCTGGGTGCGTTCGTTACACAAGTCGTGTGCGAACCCTGGTGAAGTCCGGTGACCGGTCGGTAGTGCCGGAAGACCGGCGCTGTCCGGCAACTGTGAGGATGCGTCACGCGGTGTGACGCCACGAGGGTCGTGGCGTGACCGCTTGTGGTAGTCCGAGCCAGACCACCCATCCAGCTGCACAAGGTCGTGCACTTCCGCGGAAAGCGCAACCTGTTTGGTATAGGTCGCGCTTTTTGTTTTGCCTATGCACCCCGCCGGCATCGATGATGAGCCAGGAGGGCGTATGAGCCGATCATCTTTGAGCATCCGTGACGTCGTCGACCTGAGCGTCCTGCAGCGCATACAGGACACGTTCTCCAAGGCGATGGGCTGTGCCGCGGTGACCGTCGACCGGTCCGGGGCACCCATCACCGTGGAAAGCAACTTCCTCCCCATTTGCCGTATGATCCGTTCTACCTCGGCTGGCCTGGCCCGCTGCATGGCCTGTGACGCCGAAGGAGGCTTGCAGGCGCAGCGTCAGGGTGGCCCCTGTGTCTACCGCTGCGCCGGCGGTCTGGTCGACATTGCGGCGCCCATCATGATCGAAGATGAGTACATCGGCTGTATCCTGTGCGGCCAGGTCGTTCCGGATGACGCCCAGGAGGAGTTTGTCGAAGAAATCGTCGAGCGTAACGCCCGGCTGGGTCTCCCGGCGCAGGACGTACGGGCCGCGGCCTGGCGGATCCCGACCCTGCCGCGTGAACGTGTCGATGCGGCGGCTGAAATGCTGTTCTGCACCGCCAATCACATCGTAGAGATGGGCGTGGCTAATCTCACCCAGGGGCGGCTTCTGCGCGAGACTCAGGAGAAAGCGACCCTGCAGGCCGCGCTGCAAACCACCCAGTTGCGCATGCTGCAGTCCCAGGTCAACCCCCACTTTCTATTCAACACCCTAGGTCTGATCAGTTACACCGCCATCCAGGAGAATGCCCCGGTCACCGAGGAGGTGGCCTACTGCCTCAGCGACCTGCTGCGTTACAGCCTGCGCAATGTCGCAAAAGGGGTCACCCTGGGGCGCGAGGTCGAGACGATCGAGCGCTACCTGACGATTCAGAAGCTGCGGTTTGGCGACCGCCTGCAGACGCGCTTTGAGATCGAGCCAACCCTGCGCCAGCGCCAGATACCATGTATGACGCTGCAGCCGTTGGTCGAAAACGCCGTCATCCACGCCGTCGAGCCGCTCGCCCGCCCGGTGCACATCGAAATCCGCGCCACGCGGGTGGCCGATCGCATCAAGCTCGAGGTGATCGACGATGGCGCTGGCATGGAGAGCGCCCTGGCCGAGGCGATCAACCGGCGCGCGTTCCGCGATTGGACCGATGGCTCGTCGGTCGGTTTGAAAAATGTCATCCAACGCCTCCAAGAAGAATACGGTGCCGCGTTTGCCCTGCACGTGGCCAGCGAACCCGACCATGGCACGCACGTGACGATCGAGCTGCCCCTGGCGGATAACCGGCACATGCCAGTGCCAGAGGAGGACGACAATGCCCGGTTTATTGGTCGTTGACGACGAAGCCCTCGTCCGTTCGACTGTGGCGACGATCGTCACCCGCGGCAACCTGGACGTGGGGCCAATCATGGAGGCTGGCGATGGGTCGGAGGCGATTATCCTGGCGCGCAGGACACGTCCCGATATCATGCTGATCGACGTCAAGATGCCGGGCATCGATGGGTTGGAGGCGACGCGCGTCATTCGCAGCGAGCAGCCCGACATCCAGGTCATCCTGTTGAGCGCCTACGATGAGTTTGCATTTGCCCAGCAGGCGGTACGTTTGGGAGCCGTCGACTATCTTCTCAAGCCGGTGCGACCGGCCACGTTGTTGGATACCCTCTCACGTACCCGGGAATCAGTCGCCCGTGAGAAAACCCGCCAGCGGGAGGCCAGCCAGGCGCACGGCCAATTACGCGATACCCTGCCGCTCGCCGAAGCCAGGCTGGTGCACGACCTGATTTCGGGCATGGCGGCCGATCATGACGTGGTGCATCGGGTGCTCGAACACCTTGGGCGCCAGATCGTCCAGCCAGCTGTTGTCCTCGTCGATATCGACCAGGCCTATTGGGCGCTCCAGGGTATGCCACAACCGCAGCTGGACAGCTTGTGTGCCATGCTACCTGACGCGGTACGCCAGGCGATTCCGTTTCCCGATGCGTCACTGGTGGCGCAGGTGCGGCGCGGGGTGGTTGCCGCCATTGTCACCACGCACGCGCGGCTTGACACGGTCGATAAGCTGCGTAGTCTGGGGCATGCCATCCGGTACACCGTGAAGATGCGGGCTCAGGTCATCGCTGCCCGGCACTTTGCGCAACCCAGCAGTTCAGTCACTGCTACGGTCGGAGTGGGTGGCACGGCCGACAGTCTGGCGGCCATTGCCCTATCGTATGCCGAAGCCGAGCACGCCCAGCGCTACCGCTTGTACCTGGGACGTGACTCGGTCATTCACATCGACGACGTTCGTGCCATCGAGCGTGAGACACGCGCCTATCCGCTGGACGTGGAGCGTCATCTGCTCATGGCCGCGCGTACCGGCGACCGCGAAACCAGTCGCGATGACATGACTCAACTCATGGATTACCTGCTGCAAGTGCCCAACGATAGCCCGGACGCGCTGCACGCCCGGTTTACGGAGCTCACTGCTCTGCTGTCGCGGGCTGCGCTGGAGGGCGGTGCACCGCAGGCGGAGGTGCTGCGGACCTCCCAACACCAGCTGGCGGCGCTGGTGATCCTTGAATCACGCGAGGATATTCAGCAGTGGGCGCTTGACTGCCTGGAGGCATTTCTAAGTCTCGCCGAGATCACCAGCCAGCGGGATCACGTCTTGCAGCGCGCCACCGAGTACATCCAGCAGCATTATGCGCGTACCAACCTGATGTTGAGCGACGTGGCAGAGGCGGTTCATCTGAGTCCTTCTCACCTCGGCCATCTGCTGCGTTTACGACACGGCGTCAGCTTCATCCACTACCTGACGGACCTGCGGGTCGAAAAATCCAAACAATTACTGGCCAATACCGACCTGACGATCGCGGCCATCGCGAGTCAGGTTGGTTACGACGACGCCACCTATTTCCACCGCGTCTTCCGCCGCGTCAGCGGGATGACGCCCACGTCGTTTCGGCAGCATTTTCAGGTGTGAGTCGCGCAACGTCCCCGGCACGGTCCGCTGGTGTCTGACTCCGCCCATGCTCGTGTGGACCGTGCCGGGGACGTGATGCAAAGTTTACTTACCCGCGCTGCCCTGTTTGGCCACGGCGTCGGCAGCGGCCTGGGCGGCAGCCGCATCACCCAGATAGTAATGGGTAACCGCCTTCAGATCATCGTCCAGTTCATACACCAGCGGGAAACCGGTGGGGATGTTGAGTTCGATGACCGCTTCCTCTGAGAGATTATCCAGGTACTTCACCAGGGCACGCAGGCTGTTGCCGTGAGCGGCAATTAGCACGCGCTGTCCAGACTGAATCGTTGGCACGATAATCTCGTGCCAGTAGGGCAGCACGCGCGCCAACGTGTCCTTCAAGGATTCGGTGCGCGGCAGCTCGGCGGTGGTCAGACCGGCGTAGCGCCGGTCGAACCCGGGGTAGCGCGGATCGTCCAGGTCTAGCGCCGGCGGTGGGATGTCGTAACTGCGGCGCCAGACCTTGACCTGGGTATCGCCGAATTTGGCCGCAGTTTCGGCTTTGTTGAGGCCTTGCAGTGCCCCATAGTGTCGTTCGTTGAGCTGCCAGGCGCGGTAGACCGGTATCCACATCAGGTCCATTTCGTCGAGTGTGATCCACAGCGTACGGATGGCTCGTTTGAGGACGGAAGTATAAGCAATATCGAAGGTGTAACCCTCTTCATGCAGTACGCGACCGGCCGCGTGGGCCTCGTCGAGCCCTTGCTCCGAGAGATCGACGTCGGTCCAGCCGGTGAAGCGGTTGTCCAAATTCCAGGTGCTTTGACCATGGCGCAGTAACACGAGTTTGATCGTCACGATAGAGACTCCTTTTGATGAAGCGGATTGGCCCGCCATCCCACCGCACGGCACGCGTGCCGTGCGGCTTGCACCAAATATTATCGCACAGAAAACGGGAATTTTCAAGGAGCAGGCAGCAGGGAGTAGGGAGTAGGAAATACCTGTCGTTGTGCGCTCCGATCCTAACCCCCCAACCCCTAATCCCCAACCCCCGACCTCACGGTCCCCGCCGGCGGAGGGCGCGTTTGATGCGCTCCCAAAGGGTCTGCACCGTGCCGGCCTGTTCGGTCGAAATGTCGTGCCGGCTG
>JAYRNS010000397.1:0-5570 GCA_041912075.1 Anaerolineae bacterium | reverse complement strand
TGAGATTGGCGTCGAACTCGTCGCGCTGCACCGACATGCGCGTGGCATCGACGCGTGCATTCAGCGGCACGACGTCGATGTTGAGCCGCGCCAGCAGCGGCGGCAGGACCTCGGCATTGGGCGCATGCCCGTAATCGACCACGATCTTGAAGCTGGCGCGGCGGATCGCCGCCACGTCCAAGACACTCATGAAACCGGCTGTATAGCGCTCGATGCTCATTCCGGGATAATCGATCGTGCCGATGTCATCGGTAAACGCACGCCGGTAGTCTTCACGGAAATAGACCCGCTCGATCTGCCGCTCGTTGTCTTTGCTCAAGTTGAGCCCGTCGACGTCGACAAAACGGATGTCGACCACGCGCGAGTCGTGCGGCGACAGACGCACGTGCAGCCCGCCGCGCGCCTCAGAGACACGCGTAAAATAACGAAACACCGGCGTGGGCAGCGTACCCAGGTCCCACACGTTGACGCCGGCCGACGGCAGACCCGAAATCAGCCCGCGTTTCAACATACGCGGGCTGCGGTGCGGGTCACGGTTGATGGTGACGAACGCCCCCTTGGGCAAGGTCGACCCGTAGGCCGCCCCCAGGCGCGCACACATCTCCGGCGTGAGATCGACGTTGACGAACCCCGTAACCCCAAAACGCCCAAAGAGCACCCGCCGTCCCTGGCTGCCCCAGATGATGCTCGATTTGACGGTTGCGCCGGCCTCGATCTCTTTGTCCGGCCACAGCTTGACGTTGCTGTGGATGACCGCCCCTTCGCCAATTACGCAGTTGTCAGCGATGACGCTGCCCTCGAAGAGCAGACTCTTGGGCTTGATGCTGCACTGGCGGGTGATAATGGTGCCGCGCAGCTCGGCACCTTCACCAATGTAACAGTTACGCCAGACAATACTGCGCTCGACGTGCGCACGGTTGTCGACGATCGAATAGTCCCGAATCGTCGCCGGACCGTGAATGACCGCTCCTTCTTTGACCTTGACCTCGCGACCGAGGTAGATGGGGCCGATCAACTGCGCGTCGGGCGCAATCTCGACGTTGTCACCCGTCCAGAGGTCGCCGCCCATGTGCGTACCAAGGGGGCCGAGCCTGACCCGACCAAACAGCATGTCGGCGTTGGCCCGGCGGTATTCGTCGAGATCGCCGATGTCGCACCAGTAGCCATCAGCCACGTAACCGTACACCGCGGCGCCCTTTTGCAGAAGCCGCGGAAAAATATCCTTGCTCCAATCGACCGGCAGACCCGGCTCGATCAGGTCCAGCACCTCGGGCTCGAGTACGTAGATGCCGGTATTGACGGTGTCGGACAGAATCTCGCCCCAGCTCGGTTTTTCCAGGAAACGCACGATGTGGCCGGCCTCGTCGGTGGTGATGACGCCGTATTCCAACGGATTGGGCACGTGGTACAGCACGATCGTAGCCAGCGCCTGCCGCTCCTTGTGCGACTGCACGATGGCCGGGATGTCGAAATCGGTCAGCGCGTCACCGCTGATGATCAGGAATGGCTCGTCGCTGGATAGGTACTGGCTGGCGTTGCGCACACTGCCAGCCGTGCCCAGCGGCGTCTCCTCGATCGCATAACTCAGGTTGACACCAAACGATTTGCCGCTGCCAAAATAATCCTGGATATATTCCGCCATAAACTGCAGCGTCACGACGATGTCGGTCACATCGTGACGGCGCAGCAGCTCCAGGATGTGCTGCATGATCGGTTTATTGACCACCGGCACCATGGGCTTGGGGCGTCCTACGGTCAACGGGCGCAGGCGTGACCCCTGACCGCCTGCCATTACGACTGCTCTCATGCCAAATCCTTCATGTTACAGGTTGAAACGCACGTGCACGATGTCGCCATCTCGTACGACGTAGTCACGTCCTTCCAGTTGAAATTTGCCCACCTTGCGTGCTTCGGGAATCGATCCGGTGGCAATCAGATCGGCATAAGCCACGACTTCGGCCCGAATAAAGCCTTTGGCCAGGTCGGTATGGATCGTCCCGGCCGCTTCCAGTGCCGTCGCGCCGCGCTGAATCGTCCAGGCCCGCACTTCGTCTTCACCCACCGTAAAGAACGAGTGCACGCCGAGCAGGTCGTAACAGGCGGCGATGACACGCGCCAGCCCCGGTTCACTCAAGCCAAAATCGGCCAGGAACTCGGCGGCTTCGTCCTCTGCCATCTGGGACAGCTCCATCTCGAGCTTGCCCCGCAGGGGCAAAACAGTCACCTGTTCGACGGGAACGCTGATCTGGCGGGCGGCCTGGTCCAGGTCGGCATCGTCGTCGACGTTGATCACGACCACCATCGGCTTGAGGCTCAGCAAACCGTAGCTGCGCAGCAGTTTGTCTTCTTCGGCTGACAAGTCGATCCCGCGCAGCGGTTTCTCTTCCTCCAGCCGCGCCAGCAGCCGCTCCATCAACGGCAGCTCCGCCGGCGACGTGCCGCGCGTGCGCTCCTTGCGCAAACGCTCCAGCCGCTTCTCGATGATCGCCATGTCCGACAGGATCAGCTCGGCCTCCAGGGCGACGTAGTCGCGCTGCGCGTCAAGACGGCCCGCCGGATGCGGCACCGCTGGGTCGTTGAAGGCGCGCACGACGTGCAAAAAGGCATCGTTGCCACTCAGCTCATTGAGCAGCCGGCCGCTGAGCCCGCTGCCTTTGGGCGATCCCCCTTCGATACCCGCCACGTCCTTGAACTGCACCTGGGCGTAGACCGTCTTTCTGGGACGGTACAGCTCACTCAAACGATCGACGCGACCATCGGGTACGGTCACGGCGGCCACGTTGACGTTGAACGTGCCGGCGTGGTACGTCCCGGTCTCAGCCTGACCGTGCGTCAGGGCGTTGAAAATGGTGGTTTTGCCGCTGCTGGGCAGACCAATGATGGCAATTTGCATACAATTCCAGGCTCAGAAGCGTGATGGTCGAACAGTAACGGCCGTACTCGACGGCTGCTGTCTTCAGTTTACCATGCGCCGCAAAGGCCGCCAAATGAACCACGACGCGTCACATTGACAGACCTCCCTGGATAGGGGTATACTCTGGGCCGTCATCAAACGGAGGACACATCTGGTTGCCCGCTGCCATCGAAACCTTCGCCCTGAGCAAACGTTATCCCCCCGCCACCGGTTGGCGCCGCTTCTCGCGCGCGCCCACCGCGGCGACGGCCGACGCCGTCAGCCACATCACGCTCGACGTCGGCGAAGGCGAGCTGTTTGGTCTGCTCGGCCCCAACGGTGCCGGGAAAACGACGCTGGTCAAGATTCTCTGCACCCTGATTCTGCCAACCAGTGGTTCCGCGCGCCTGGGTGGCCACGACCTGGCGCACTCCGACCGCGTGCGCGCCCAGGTTGGCCTGTCGACCGGCGACGAGCGCAGCTTCTACTGGCGGTTGACCGGCCGGCAGAACCTGGCGTTTTTTGGTGCGCTGTCCGATCTGCCTCGCTCCCAGCTGCCGCAGCGCGTGGAAGAAGTCCTGCGGCAGCTGGGATTGGAATCGGTGGCTGACCGGCCGTTTCAAACCTATTCGAGCGGGATGCGCCAGCGCCTGGGGATTGGTCGCGCCCTGCTCCACCGCCCACGCATCCTCTTCCTGGATGAGCCCACGCGCAGCCTCGATCCCAACTCGACCCTGCAGCTGCACCAGCTGATCCAGGAAGAGCTCCTGGCGCGTGAGGGTATGACCATTTTTCTCACCACCCACCGCCTGGATGAGGCCGAAAAGCTGTGTGATCGGGTAGGGATCATGCACAAGGGTCAGCTGCAGGCGATGGGATCGCTGGACGATCTGCGCCATTCCTTGCAGGCGCGCCACCGCTATCTGCTGACGGTGCAGAACCTGGCGGATGAGCCGGTGCAGCACCTGTGCCAGCTGTACTCGCGCCTGCGCCTGGAGCCAGACCACAACGGCGACCTGCTGTTCACCCTCGACTCGACCACCGCCGAGGATCTGCCTGTTGTCATCGCCGAAATCGTGGCGGCCGGCGGGCGTATCCAGGCGGTGCAGCGCGAAGAGGTCTCGCTCGAAGAGCTGTTTGCCAGTTTTACGCGCGATGCCGCATGACATCACCGCAGGATATTGCCGTGAACACTGAACTTTCCGACGCTCAATCCCACACGCCGCCGCGGTCCGAGGTAGCGGTCAACCGCTGGACCCACCGCCTGTGGAAGGCCAGTTGGTTCTTACGCCGCGACTACACCATCGAGTTCAGTTATAAGCTGTCTTTCCTGATGCAGTTCATTGGCATTTTTCTGAACGTCTTTTTGTTCTATTTCATGTCACAGCTGGTCGACGGTCAGAGCCAGCCGGCGCTCGCGCAGTACGGCGGTGACTACTTCGCCTTCGTGCTGATCGGGATCGCCTTTAGTCTCTATTTCACCATCGCCCTGTCCAGCTTTGCCAAGAATCTGCGCGATGCACAGACCACCGGCACGTTGGAAGCCATGCTGCTGACCCCCACCGATATGTCGACGATCATTCTGTCGTCGGCGCTGTGGGACTATCTGTTCACGACGTTCCGGGTGTTCATCTATCTGGCGGTGGGGCGGTTCGTATTCAACGCCGACATCGGCGGGGGCAACTACCTCGGCGCCCTGGTGGTTTTGCTGCTGACGATCATTGCCTTCAGTGGTCTGGGGGTGATTGCGGCCAGTTTCATTATGGTCACCAAACGCGGCGACCCCATCACCACGATCTTTGGTGGCGTGGGATTACTCTTGGGCGGCGTGTACTATCCGGTCGAAATGCTGCCGTCGTGGCTGCGGGTATTCTCGGCGCTGATCCCGGTGACCTATGCGCTGCGGGCCCTGCGCAATGCCCTATTGAACGATGCGCCCTGGTCGGTACTTCTGCCCGACATCGGCATCCTCGCCTTGTTCTGCCTCATCCTGATCCCGCTCAGCCTGTTTATCTTCAGCCAGGCCGTGCGTTGGGCCAAAACCGACGGCACGCTCGCCCATTATTGACGCCGGCCGGGCGGTTTCAACCGCCCGACCCCGCCGCCTGTACCAGGTGCATCGCCGGATCCCCCAACAAATTGAAGGTCTCGATGACGTCGCGGTAGATTTTGCCATTTTCAGGCATCGATTGTTTGGCGCGCATCATGGCTTCGCCGATCGTCACCGGCTCGTCCCCAAACAGCTCCTTGTAGAACGCTTCGGCCAGCGGCTGCTGGTGTGACGTGATCGATTCGCTGGTGGGTACGAATGCGGCCACGATGCCCTTGTCCGGCGCCCGCAGCAGCAGCTCACCCAACGAATCGGCATTGGGGTGATGAAAATAGCCGGTGAGACAGGTCATGGTCACCAACAGCGGCCAGTGCCCATCGGTATTGTCGATTTTGGCCAGATCGGCCGACTTGAGTGCCTTCTCGGCTCCCCAGACGTCCAGGCTGCCGTGCCCCACGTAGTTGACGAAGCTGACCCCATCGTTGAGCGCACGCAGCACCGCCGCATTGGGATCGGGTGTCTGGCCAATGTACACCTTCTCGACCTGGTAGGTATGGGTCAGATAGTCACTGGCCAGAATGTCTGACATCGTGGCGAAGGTCTGTTCGTCGTCGTCGGCCACGAGTA
>JAYRNS010000396.1:0-1715 GCA_041912075.1 Anaerolineae bacterium | reverse complement strand
TGGCGCGAGACGCGGGCCAGGTTGAGGACCACATCGTTGTCATTCTGCCGGCCGATGGTGAGTACGTCTTGTTGGAGCGGCACTTCCCAGGTACCGGTCGGGGATTGGATGGCCAGCCGGGCCATGCGGACGTCGTGCAGCTGGACGGGAATCGTGGCATCGGCCAGGGTCGATTCCAGGTCGAATGGCGTGTCGATAGCGGCCGGCGCGGGGATGGTCAATGTGCCCATCTCGAAACGCAGCGTGCTGTCGCCGATCGTAATGACGTCGCCCGGCTGCATTGGGATAGGCTCCAGCACCGGTTGGCCATTGCGGCGGGTGCCGTTGGCCGAACCCAGGTCGCTGAGCAGCCACTGGGCACCTTCGACAACCAGTTTGGCGTGCGTGCGCGAGGCTTTGGCATCAGACAGCACGATGTCGTTGGTGGTGGCACGACCGATGGTTACGTCGGTTTCCACCAGGGCAATCGTCCGCTCTGTTCCCTGGGAACCGCCAACGATCAGGCGGGCGTTGGGTTCCATGGCGATTCTGGCCTCCGCGTATCACCTGTATGATGAAACCGGCCACGGGTAAGCATTGGGGTGGTTCGTGGAGAAGCTGGGCCGGTACTGCCGCTCAGGACGAGCGATGCAGGATATTATACACGAAACCGGCTAGCGGGGAAACACGCCCTGGTCATATAGCGCCCTGGGTTAATTTCACAAAACGAACGGATTCCGGATGGTGACGCTCTTTACGACGCGGCCGCTCTGCACGTCTTCGGAAAAGAGCGTGGTGCAGCCGGTTTCGACGGCCGCGGTGACGATCAGCGTATCGTACCAGGAATAGCCGGTCTCTTCTTTGAGCAGGAGCGCGCGGTCGTAGAAGGCAGTCGAGGGAAAGTGTTGGCACAACGGTATGAGCACCGACCGCAGATAATCGCGTGCGTCGGAAACCGTCATGGGCTTTCTGAACTTGCGCAGCGCCAGATTGAGAAACTCCTGGACAACCTGGGTGCTGATGACACCCCGCTGTGTACGCAGTGCTGCCTGAATCAGCTGGCGGGCAGTCTGCTGTTTGGCAGGTGCCGACATGTCAAACGAGTAGACGAAGACGTTCGTGTCGAGAAAAAACAGGCCAGGCGGCTCAGCGACGCTCATTCATTTCCTCGCGGCTGAATGGTCGACCGGCCTGCACATGACCCAATCGATCCATCAGGGCCAGATACTGGTCTGCCGCCATCGATTGTGCCACGTACTGTTCCAACCAGCGACGAAACAGCTCATTGAGCGTCATATTCTCGGCACTGGCTCGACGTCGAGCCTGCCGAATCAGTGCATCATCTGCCGAAAAGGTAATGTTCGTTGTCATACGAACACAGTGTACACGAGATTCGTGTGATGTCAAGTTGCGCGGCAATTGGCCCTAGAGTGGGTTGGCGCAATTGCTTTTGCCACAAAACTTCCCCAAGACGTTCATAATCTGTTCACGACCTCCTGCTACAATCTGGTCATGCCGGTAGAAATCGGACCAATGCAAGTCCAGACAATTCGTACTGGTAGAGAAAAAAGGAGGTTCGTGATGATGTCACATCGGTTTTTGTGGATCGCCCTGGCTGGGCTGCTGGTAGTTGGCCTGCTGATGGGCGGGATCTCGGCGACGCAGCGCAGCGCCTGGAACGAAGGGTTCATGATGGGCCGGCTCACCGCCAGCGGGGACGGCAGCGCAGTACTGCC
>JAYRNS010000395.1:0-2016 GCA_041912075.1 Anaerolineae bacterium | reverse complement strand
TCACCCGGATCTGTGGATTGACACGCCGGGCATGGCCGATGGCGGTGTCCACGTCAAAGTCCACGTGCGGCAGCAGGTCGATCTTGTTGAGCAGCATCACGCTGGCGGCACGGAACATGTCCGGGTACTTGACGGGTTTGTCCTCGCCTTCCGTCACCGACAGGATGACGACCTTGTGCGCCTCGCCCAGGTCGAAGGCAGCGGGGCAGACCAGGTTGCCCACGTTCTCGATCATGAGCAGGGAATCGTCCGGCAGGGCCAGCCGGCTGATGGCATGGCCGACCATGTGGGCGTCGAGATGACAGCCCTTGCCGGTGTTGATCTGGACAGCCGGCGCGCCGGTGGCCCGAATGCGTTCGGCGTCCATGCTGGTCTGCTGGTCGCCCTCGATGACAGCCACCGGCAACCCGGCCAGCATGCTGATGGTCTTGCAGAGCAGCGTTGTCTTGCCCGATCCGGGGCCGGAGACCAGGTTCAGCGCAAAAATCCCGTGCGTGGCCAGACGCTGGCGATTCGCATCCGCGTAGGCGTTGTTCTTGGCCAGGATGTCCTGCTCGATCTGCACCCTGCGCGTGGCGCTCATGCCCGGGGCGTGTGAATGGCCGTGCCCTTCGTCCGCCTCGTGCGAATGTTCGTGCGCAGGGTCGTGCACGTGTTCGTGGCTGTGCCGTGTGCCGTCGGCATGAACGTGTTCATGGCTGTGTCCCTGCCCGGCGTTGCCGCCTTCGATCTTCACTTCATCGGTGCCGCAGCCGCAAGTGGTGCACATTCAGGTCTCCTGGTTCGTCTGGGGCGGCGCATGCCTGCGCTACCGGTCGCAGCCCGGGGCTGCGGGTTTCATGTTACTTCGAGTTCCCTGACCCGCATTTCAGTTCCACCGGTGACCTGCACCTGATGTCCGCCGCACACCGGGCATTCGCCAAAGACCTCGGTCATCGGCACGGTGCGGGCGCAGGCCATGCACCAGCCGGTGCCCGGCAGCCTGATGATTTCCAGGCGCGCGCCCTGCGCGATGCTGCCGCGTGTGACGGCGTCGAAGCAAAAAACCATCGCTTCCGGCTCGACACCGGACAGCTCGCCGATCTCCAGCCAGACCGTGCGCACGGTCGCAAAGGCCTGCTGGCGCGCCGCGTCCTCGATGAGTTGCAGAACCCCCTCGGCGAGCGACATCTCATGCATGGACCAACGCTCTACGGTACGCTGTGCACGACTTGAGTGAAACACCGCCACCGATGGGCGACCAGCCGGGCGGACCCACTTCCCGGGTGATTGTCGAAAGCGCGGACTCTTTGAACAGGCGCTTCACAGATCACCATGCGCCTGCGGCTCCGGTGTTTCCGCCAGGATCTGGTCGAAAAGCTCCCAGGACAGCCGTGCGTCTTCCTCGCTGACCTTGCGGACGGCTTGCCCGGCACTGACCATCACGTGGTCGCCCACTTGGGGCAGTTCGTCACGGATCATGAAGACCGATATGTCACGGACGGCGCCACGGGCTTCGCAACGGGCGAAGAGTCCGTCGATCGCGGTGATTTGCATCGGTATGGCCAGACACATGGCAGCGAACTCCTTGGGAGATGGCTCTTTATAACGTCGTCGCAGGCTCACCGTGGCGCGCCTGTGCAAGATTTGATCTGGATCAACAAGCTCGAAATCTCGGTCTATACATCAGCAAACGCTTAAATCTAAACTGAGCCACCATGAAAATCCTGGTGCTCGGCATCGGCAACACGCTCCTGATGGATGAGGGGGTGGGCATCCATGTGCTGTCTGCGCTGCGGACAGGTCCGGTGGTGCTGCCCGATGACGTGGAGCTTCTCGACGGCGGCACGCTGTCGTTCACGCTGGCCGGTCCCATTCAGGATGCGGACGCCCTGATCGTGGTGGATGCTGCCAACATCGATTCTCCCGCCGGGCATTGGCGCCTGATGGAAGGTGACGCCATGGATGCCTTCCTGCTCGGAAACCGCAAGTCCACCGTGCACGAAGTCGGCCTCACGGACCTGCGCGCCATCGCCT
>JAYRNS010000394.1:0-2547 GCA_041912075.1 Anaerolineae bacterium | reverse complement strand
ATGTAGAAGCTGAAATCAACCCCCAGGTCACCGTAGGTGGTGTTGAGGGTTGCGATTGCGGCGGCGTCGGATTGCGCGGGCAGCCCATCGAAATCGATCGCCGTGCCCGGCACTATCTCGTAGGCGCCGATGTCACACCCGCCGCCCTGTGGGCGTGGCACGCCGCGCTGGTCGGTGGTGGTGCAACTGAAATAGGGGCCTGTGTCGATAGCGGGGCTGCCGGGGAGCAGTGCCATCGTTGCCGTACGACCGCTGTTGTCGGCCAGGGTGCCGAGCAGCGGATTGCCTTCAGCGAACGGACAGTTGTCCTCGGCTGGCCAGGTCAGGTTGTCACTGCCGCCAACGACGCCGCCGCAGTTGCTGGTATCGGTGCCGGAGAGGATCGAGCTGTAGACATTGAGCACCCCACCCTGCTCAGTTTGTGCGCCGACCGAATCGCCGGCACCGCTGGCGGTGTTGCCTGAGAAGGTGCTGTTGTGGATTACACCGGTGCCGATGCGGACGTCGACACCACCATGGTTGACGGCGCTGTTGCTGGCGAAGGTGCTGTTATCGATGGTCAGCGTCAGACCGTTGCTGTGAATGGCACCGCCCGTAGCGGCACTGTTGCCGACAAAAGTGCTGCGGTTGACGGTTGTGAAACTACCATTGATGTAGAGTGCCCCGCCACCAAAGCCGCCGGTGTTGGATGTAAACGTGCTGTCGCGGATATCCAGGCTGGTAAAGGCGCTGTTGGTGGCGATGGCACCGCCGCCGAAGTTGGCCAGGTTGCTGCTAAACTGGCTGCGCACGATGGTCGCCGAGCCACCGATCGCGCTCAGAAAGATCGCGCCCCCGCTGCCGGTGGGGTCACTGGCCGGCGCCTGGTTGGACTCGAAGGTGGCGTCGGCGATGGTCGTTTGGCTGTTCTCGACCCAGATCGCCCCTCCGGGGTTCGCTTCCCCATTGCGCGCCGTAAGATGGGCAAAGGTAACTGCCACCCCGTCGTGGTGCACGTGGAAGACACGGTCGAGGTGTGCGGCGTCCACGACGGTCGCGCTGGCACCGGCGCCGACGATCGACAGGTCGTCGGTGATGTCCAGGTCGCCGGTGGCCGCGGCGTCTTCGCCGGTTCCCGCAATCGACAGGGTATACGTACCAGCCGGCAGCCGGATGACGTCCGGACCGGGCAGGGCATTGGCCTCCTGGATGGCGGCGCGCAGGGTGCAGGTGCTGGCCGCGGTCGCACAAACGCCGTCGCCGGGGGTGGTATCCACGCCATCCGCTGTCACGTCTACCGTGAAGCCGGCAGCGTGCGCCGAATTCACACCAGCGCCAAACAGCAGGATTGTAATGATCGCGACAAAGATCAATGCGGAACGTGAAGGCACCTGCATGGACTTTCTCCTGGGCATCTCGGTGTTGAAGGTTGCCTGCGCCAGGGAGTTCCACGGTGAGGCACAAATGGGAGGTCAACCTCTGTGACGTTGGGTAGGTACGCCACCCATTGTATCATGGGCACCTGCGATAGCGGTATGCGTGCTCACAAACGGTATGAAACTTACAATCCGGTCAGGAATTCCCGATATGGGCTGTATTAAGAACATCTGCCCGTGGGTGGCTGTGTTTGACAGCCAGTGCTGATTCTGGTACGATTATTGGTACTGAATCCAGTATCAAAAGGAGTCAAGCCATGAATACCATTCCGGCCGGGGAGATCAAACGGCGCGGTATCGGCGCCGTCGACGAGCTGCTGGTCAAGGGGCCTGTCCACGTTATCCGCGAGAATCGACCGCAGTATGTCGTGATGACCGAGGAACGTTATCAAGCGTTGCTCGAGGCACAAGAGGAGGCATTCGAAGCCCGCGTGCTGGCGTCGTTGGAGTACCTTAAAGCCGGCAGAGTTTTCCGCGGTACTGCAGAAGACCTGATCAGGGAACTGCAGTTGGAAGGCGATGCGGATGTATGAGTTAATCTGGACGACAAGTTTCACGCGCCTTGCAAAGAAACTCACTCGGCAGCAGCCAGAGTTACGCACAAGATTGGCCACCATCCTGCGTGATCTGGAAATTGACCCGTTCCAACCGCATCTAAAATTGCACAGTCTTCACGGAAAGCTGCAAGGCATGCAGGCGGTCAGTCTGACTTACGAATACCGTATTATCCTGACCGTCATGATAACAGAGAAGGAGATCACGCTGCTCGACATCGGCAGCCATGACGAGGTTTACCGGTAGCTAAATGCCCTGGCTGGCCCTAACCAGACACAGCCGGCAGCTCGCGTGACAATGCCTGGAGGATTTCACTCCGCCCGACCAGGCCGACGAGCCGCTGGTTGGCGTCCACCACGGGCAGGCGTTTGATCTTGTGGCTGAGAAGAAGACGCAGTGCCTCTTGCATCGGCGTCTCTGGGCGGACCGTGATCGGATCCTCGGTCATGACTTCACCGGCTGTGCGGTAGGTCAGAGGATTTCTGGTTTCCCTGCCCATCGGAAGCCGGCGGGTCAGCGCCTGAACCAGGCTCGGTCGTTCGCTCTGCGTGGCGTTTTTGAGCAGATCACCATCGCT
>JAYRNS010000393.1:0-1570 GCA_041912075.1 Anaerolineae bacterium | reverse complement strand
CGTCGATACCGGCCAGATAGTGCAGCGTTTCCCAGTGCTGCTGGTGCCCATCACGGGTGGCAAGCAGCCAGCAAGCGGCGTGCTGGCACTCACACGTTCGTCGCACCCGTATTCGACACGCGAACAACGTCTGCTGCGCCGTATTGGCGGGCTGCTGGCGCGCGAACAGCAGGTGCGGCGCCAGGGCATGCTGCTTCGTATTTTGGACCGTACGAACCGGCGCGAGCGTCCCATCGACGTCTACGGGTTTTTGCTCGATGAGCTGCGCCGGTTTCTACATTACGATCACAGCGCCGCCATCCTCGTCCTGGACAGCGAAAACAACCAGCTGATCGTGCGCCAGGAGTTGGTGACCGCGGCCGACATCACTGACCGCCTGCCCGTGCCACGGCGCATCGACCTGCCGCCGGGGGCTGCGCTGCACCTGTCGCGCCCACACCGCCCGCTCATGTTTTGGCGCCAGCCAGCAGACACGATCTGGCAGCAGGACACAACCGTCCTGCCGTTTGCGCCGGCGCTGGCCTATGGTGAGGCGCCCTGGCACCCTGACGGTGAAGAGACAGCCATCCTACCCAGCACGCCGTCACCATCCGAATCGACCATCCTGGCCGTACCGCTGACCTATCACGACACCGTTTGGGGCTATCTCAAACTGTCCACACGCACATCGGTCCACCCCACCCTCTCCCCGGATGACTGGCAACTGCTCGAGGCGGTAACCAGCCGCCTGGCGTTGACGCTGTTTCAGTCCAATCTCCACTATCGACAGCAGGTGGAACTGACCGCAGTGCGTGCGGTGGGACAGGTTACGATTCAGCCCGTCTCTCTGGAAGAGGTATGCCGCGCCGTGCTGAACGCCGCCCTGCGAACCCTGAATCTGCGCGTGGGGGCGGTCTCCACCCCCCTGCGTCTGACGGATGGCCAGCCGGTACGCGTCGAAAACCAGTGGGGTGAATTTGGGGCCCAGATGCTGGCGTCGTTGGAACAGCAGGCCTCGACGACGCGTGCGGTCGTGGTCGAGAACGACCTGGCCTTGACGCGAACGGTGGGCAGGTGGCAGACCATGCGCGCCGTGTTGGTGGTGCCCATCACCTACGAAGACGAAGTCATCGGGTTGATCAGTGTACAGTCCACCCTGGCTGGTCGTTTCGGCAAACGCGAATCCGAATTCCTGCAAACGCTGGCCAACCAGGCCGCGCTGGCCCTCAAAACGGCAGAGCTGTACGAGAAGCTGCAGCAAGAAACGCGCGAGCGACAGGCGCGGCTCGGGCTGCTCCACGAGCTGAGCCGCGAACTGAACCAACTGCAGGAAATGGACGCCATCTTGCAGCGTGCGGTGGACACGGCGCGCCAGCGGCTGCAGTCAGAAACCGCGTCGGTGTTTTTGCTGCATGACGGGCGCTACCACGTCAGCCGCAGCGCCGGGCAGGATGAAGCCGCGTTTCGCGGTGAAACCTACCGGCTGGGCGAAGGTCTGACCGGGTTAGCCGGCACACTGCAGCCCAGCGCCGAAGCTGCGAACTGCCCTTTCACCGTGCATCCCGGCCACGAGCCGCATACCTGCTCATTT
>JAYRNS010000392.1:0-2246 GCA_041912075.1 Anaerolineae bacterium | reverse complement strand
TTTACAGGAATTTGGCCGGGCCGGGCGTGACCGCCGGCAGGCACTGGCGGTGCTCTTGCGGGGACGGGACGACACGGGCTTGCTGCGCTTTATGGCAGAAAAGACCGTCGCCAACGCCGACATCGAGGAAGCGGCGCGGCCACTGGCGCTGGAGGCCAAGCTTGCCGCGATCGACGATATGCACCAACTGGCGGTGCAGCGCCACGGCTGCGTGCGCGCGGGTCTCTTGCGCTATTTTACAGGCGACACAGCCAGTTCATCCGCATCGACCGGTCTGCGTATACTACAATGGCTATACGAACAGCCAAACCAACGGCCCCGCACGGCCTATTGTTGTGACGACTGCGACCGGGTGACACTGCAAAACTACCCGTCCTGGGTGCGCGCCCTGTTTCGGCGGCTGTAAGGTTCGGATGGCGCGGCCACCCCGAGGGCGGCCGTCAACGAATGAGGGCAGCGAATCAACGAATGGCATTCGTTGCTCTCCCTACTCCCTACTCCCTCCTCCCTCCTCCACCCCATTCGCGCGCTTAAACCCGGTCAACGTATTCTGCAGCAACATGGCAATCGTCATCGGACCCACGCCGCCGGGCACCGGTGTGATGGCGCTGGCCACTGCGCGGGCTTCGTCGAACGCCACGTCACCGACCAGGCGAGTGCCGGTGGGCGTGCTGGCGTCATCGATGCGGTTGATACCCACGTCGATGACCACGGCGCCAGGCCGAATCCAGTCACCCCGGATCATCTCGGGGCGCCCAATCGCAGCCACCACTATCTCGGCGCGGCGCACCTTCTCCGGCAGGTCACGCGTGCGGCTGTGGCACACGGTGACCGTGGCATCACGGTTGCGCAGCAGGGCCGCCACGGGAATCCCGACGATATTGCTGCGTCCAATCACGACCGCATCGGCACCGCTGATCGGGGTGCCAATCGAATCGAGCAGCTCCAACACGCCGGCCGGTGTGCAGGGTACGAACAACGGCGGCCGCCCTTTCATGTTGAGGCGACCGATGTTGATAGGGTGAAAACCGTCCACATCCTTTTCGATGTGGATCGTGTTGAGAACCGCCTCCTCATCCAACCCTTTGGGCAATGGCAGCTGGACAAGAATCCCATGAACGTCAGGGTTGGCGTTGAGGTCACGCACCAATGCTTCGAGTTCAGCCTGACTGACGGTGGCCGGCAGCTCGTACGCAAACGACTGGATGCCGGCCTGGGCGCAGGCCTTGTGTTTCGATCGTACGTAGGTTTGTGAGGCGGGGTCGGTACCCACCAGTACGGCGGCCAATCCGGGCACACGGCCCAGACGCGCCTTGTATTCGGTTACCTCACTGCCAATGCCAGCGCGGATGCGCGCGGCAATGCTTTTGCCATCGATGATTTGTGCCGTCATGTTATTTCTTTCTTCACCAAGACTACGGATTCGGGCTGAAATACCACATCCAGCGCGAACCACGCATATCGCGCACGATGTCGGTGGTCGACAAAACGCCTACCGGGACCAGCAAGCCTTTCTCGTTACGGTCGCTGACCACCAGGCGGTGAATGTGGCGTGTCACCATGAGCTGCATCGCCTCCTGCACGGAGGCATCGAGCGACACCGTGATCACGTCCTTGGTCATGATGTCGGCGGCGGTTTTGCCTTCCAGCTCCTTGTTGTACAACGGAATGACGTCCATGTGCGAGATGATACCGGCCAATTCGCCGGCCGCCCCGGTAACGACCACGCCGTGCACCTCGGTATCAGCCAGGACGCGCACGACTTCCGCGACGGCCGTGTTCGGGTGACAGGCGATAACACCCTTGTGCATGATGTCCCTGACACGCTTTTCAGACATGATCTCCCTCACTGTGTGTTAGCTGCTGGTTACAAGCGACCATTCAAGCAACGTGTTGACTGGTGTGACTGTAGCAGAGCCGGCCCGCATTTCCCATGATTCACATCATGAAAATCAACCGCCCTTCACAACGACCGCACGTCACTGCGATCCAGATACGTCAATACGTAGCGCGTGCGTCCGGCAGGTACCGACTCGTAGAACACCACGGCGCCGGTCTCGACCTCAAGCTCGAACGGCAGCCTGGCCACCACTTCGATCAGAATGCCGGCCCCTACGTCGGCCAGGGCCTCGAGGGTGACCTCCTGCTGGCCCCAGCGAATGGCTTCCACGCGCGCCGGGCACGCACGCAGGTGCCATACCAGGCGGTTTTCGGCTGTGAGCAAAGTCACTTCACGATCGCTCATG
>JAYRNS010000391.1:0-4914 GCA_041912075.1 Anaerolineae bacterium | reverse complement strand
CTGGTAGCTGCGATCCTGGGGTACGAGTTTGGTATTGGTGTGCGCAACGGCTGTTTCTGCGCGCACCCCTACATTCTGCACCTGCTGGGGCTGCGTGGCACTGAAGTCGACCAGGTGCGCAACGAGATGCTGGCGCACGACCGCAGCCACATGCCGGGCCTGGTGCGCGTCAGCTTTGGCCTGTACAACACCCCGCAAGAGGTGGACACGCTCGTTGACGCGCTGCAGCTTATCACCCGTGGCGAATACCACGGTCACTACGTCCAGGACCGGGCCTCCGGCGATTACGTGCCCGATGGCTGGTCACCCGATTTTGCACAGTGTTTCAGATTATAGAAGGACGTACTTGTGGAGAATGCGCTCGAACGTTTGCCGGTTCTAAATGCCATCCGTCCGCTCGTGGGTGACAACCTTGACGCTGGTCTGGTGGATGACACGGTCGTGTTTTGCATCGCCGACGGCGCGCCCCTGGGTGATCATTATGACCCGCGGCGCGCCTATGAACACGCTGGCCATGTGCACGACCGGGCCTTTATCTTCGATCCCAAGGTGCCGTGGGAATTCAGACCCGATGGTGAGCTGCGCCACTTTTCGGTGGGCGCTATCCTGTGGCGCAGCCTGGGCGGCGAGCCTCGCTACTGCCTCCTGCGGCGCACGACCTATCCGATTGGTTACTACACGATCCCCGCCGGACACGTCGATGTGGGTGAGGAACCGCTCACCAGCGTACTGCGCGAGACGTACGAAGAGACCGGTCTGGCGGTGATTCGAGCCGAGGTGCTTTACGCCAACGAAGAAATCAGCGATGCCTGCCGGCGCGGTGCCAATTACCACGTCTGGCACCTCTATCGTTGCGAGTGCATTGGCGAGCCGCACCTGAGCGATGAAGGTGACGTGATCGGATGGTATACGCGAGCCGAAATCCTTGATAATTTACCCCTAACCCGGCCGGCGGCCCACTTTTTGGGGCGGTATTTTGGTGCCGAGCCACGCATCGTGCATGCCGGCGATCTGACGACGGCTGGCATCTGGAGTACCTGAAAGTGGGAAGCCTCGCCTTGGCTCCGCCCGTCCGGTACCGATCGGCCAGCGCGCGCGATCGGGAACCGTCCGGGGCCGCCCTGGTCAGGCGACGCAGGTATCAACGGGTGAGCCTCCCGCAGGCTTCGTTCGCTTCTGGACGGCCGGCACTCAGACGTGGCCGCTCCCGGATCGGAGCAGCCTGCGGGAGGTGAAGCGACCGACCAACGAGGAGACAATGATGTCGACACCACCCTCCGTGACCATCATCGATGCCTGGGCTCAGCCAGCAACCAGGGCATCCCTGCAGGCTGTGCCGGAGATTGCGCGGCTGTTTGCCCATTCGGGTGCGGGTCCGCTGCTCGAAACGGGTGTCCCACCCGAAACGATGGTCGCGATGATGGATCGGGCCGGTATCGAGACGGTCCTGCTCACGGCCTGGCACCGACCGGGGCGTTGGGTTTTCTCCAACGACGACGTGGCCGCCATCGTGCGCCAGTTTCCGGGGCGTTTCGTGGGTGTGGCAGCCGTCGACCTGGAGAAACCGCTCGCCGCGGTGCACGAACTGGAGCGGGCGGTGAAGGAGCTTGGTTTCAAAGCCCTGCGCATGCTGCCCTGGCTGTGGAACCGGCCGCCCAACGATCGTTTCTACTTTCCGCTCTACGTCAAGTGCATCGAGCTGGGCATCCCATTCTGCACCCAGGCCGGCCACACCGGGCCGTTGATGCCTTCCGAACCGGGCCGCCCGATTCCCTACCTCGACGAAGTCGCCCTGATCTTTCCCGAATTGAAGATCGTAGCGGGTCACATTGGCTACCCATGGACGGACGAGATGATTGCCCTGGCCTGGAAACACGCCAATGTCTTTATCGATACGTCGGCCTATCTGCCGCGTTATTATCCCCCGCAGCTGGTTCAGTTTATGAAAACGAACGGCCAGGATAAGGTGATGTTTGCAACCAACTTTCCGATGCTGGCCTTCGAGACGTGTACCGCGCAGGCGCTGGCGCTCGACTTGCCGGCCCCGGTGCAGACGAAGTTCCTGTCAGCCAATACGCGTACCGTTTTTGGATTGTGATGCTACCGTGCAAACCTGGTCCGTGCCAGGAATGTTTATGACGCTGTGTCTGTGCGACAGCATGAGACAACCTACCTGCAGCGACGCAGGCGGAGAGGAATAGAGATGATCCCTGTGGAGACGCGCCAGGGTGTGCCGCAGCTGACCCTGGCCCACTACGAAGAAGATTTTGCCGACCGTCACCTGCTGCACCGGGTAGTGACCAAATGGGCACACGAGAAACCCACGGCCCTGGCATTCATCAATGCCGACACCAAAGCCGAGATCACCTGGGAGCAGTTCGACCGCAGCACGACGGCGCTCGCCATGCAGCTGTGGCAGATGGGGTTTCGCAAAGGCGATTTTTTTGCCACCTCACTGCCCTACCTGACCGAGCACATCTTTCTGGAATATGCCTGTTTCAAGATTGGCGTGATTCACGCCCCGCTCGATCTACGGCTCAAGGGTCCAGAGGTCATCCGCAGCCTGGGTCTGATCCAGGCCAGGGGTTATGCCTTCCTGGGCCAGACGCCGCTGGCCGACTTTCGTGAGCTGGGCAAGGCAGTCATGGCCCACTGCCCCTTCGTTCAACATTATGTCCAGTTCTCGCCGCCCGACCAGGTGATCGACGGTGCCCAGTCGGCTTTTGCGCTGGCCGCCGCGGCTCAGGCCCTGGCGATGGCAGCGATGCAGGACCCGGCCCATTCGACGGTGCTGCACGACTACCTGGCCACCACCGCCGCCGTCACTGAGATCGATGGTGCGCAGGTCATCTTCACCACCGGCTCGACTGGCTACCCCAAACCAGCCCTGCTGTCGCACCGCAACATCACCTGCCAGAACATGTGCCTGGGCACCGCCTTTGCGATGACCGAAGAGACACGCATGCTGGTCAATCTGCCGCCGTCGCATGTCGGCGGGCAGGCCGAGCAGCTGATGACCACCCTGTTCTTCGGCGGCACGGCCGTCGTGCTGCACGTGTTCGATCCGGCCAAGTCGCTCCAGGCCATCCAGGACTACCACGTGACGATCCTCGGCCAGATTCCGGCGCTTTTCAACCTGGAATGGCGGCTGCCCAATTACGACGACTACGACCTATCGAGTCTGCGCACGGCGATCTGCGCCGGCCAGCAGGTGCCGCGCCAGCTCCTCGAACGGGTGGCAGCGATGGCACCGCAGTACCCGACGGGGCTCGGTTTGACCGAATCGGGTGGTTTCTGCACTTACACCCCGCTGGATGCCAGCATCGATTATCTGACCAGCGGTCTTGGCCACGACATGCCGGTGTACGCGATGTCGGTGCATGGACCGATGACCGCCGACGGCGGCGCCGGCGCCGAGCTGCCCGACGGCGAGATTGGGAATATCTGCTTCTCCGGACCGCAGACATTTTTGGGTTACGTCGGCGCACCTGAGGCCACCCGCCGGACCATTTCCAGCGATGGTTACCTCTACACAGGCGACCTGGGCTATCGCGACGCAAACGGTCTGCACTTTGCTGGCCGGGCCAAATGGGTGATCAAACCGAAGGGTTACCAGGTCTTTCCCGCGCAGGTGGAGGACTATTTCTGCGAGCTGCGCGATAAAGTGGCCGCCTGTGCCGTCGTCGGTGTCGACCACGACGTTTTTGTCGAAGGCATCGTGGCATTCATCGAGAAGAAGCCGGACGTCGAGCTGACGAGCGACGAGCTGGCCAGCTACGCCAATGGTATCGCCTCCTACATGCGGCCGCTGCACTACGTCATCCTCGGTCCGGGCCAGATGCCGCTCAACCGCGTGGCCAAGACTGACTACGTGCAGATATCCGAACTGGCCAAACAGGAGGTCACGCAGCTGCGCGCCGGCGGAGGTTGGGACCGTTAGGACGCGTTGTGCATGGCGATGCCCAGCGGGGTAATGAACAGCGGATTGCCGGGCAGGACCGTGCGAATCCCGGTGTATTCCTCGATGACCCGGTCCATGCCCGGAAAGGCACACGTGCCGCCGACCAGATAGATCGTATCGACAGGGTGGTCGGCCACGTGGCGCCGGATGATGCTGCCCACTTTCTGCATCACCGGCAGGATCACCGGGAACAGGTGTCCTTGCTGTTCGGGGTCCTTCTTGGCTTCTTCCGCTTGCTCGAACGTCATGTGGCGGCCGCCGGCAATGACCAGTGTAAAGTGGGTGCCACCGGTGGGTTCATCGGCCGTGTAGACGACTTTGCCGTCGCGCACAATGGCCACACCGGTGGTGCCGCCACCGACGTCGACAATGGCGCCGTTTTGGATCCGCAGCACGTTGTTGGCTGCGGTTGGTTCGTCGACCAGCCCCGTGCAGTGTAGCCCGGCGGCTTCCAGGACGTTGCCCGTCGCCCGCACCTCGGCCAGCGGCACACCGGGTGGGTAGCCGGAGGCGGCGGACGTCAGCTCGATCCCCAACCGGGTCTCGACCTGGTGTTTGAGCCGGGACACCAGCTCGATCGCGCCAAAAAAGTCGACCACCAGCCCATCGCGTACGATCTGCGCAAACTGATACGCACCGGCCAGCGGCTGCATCTGTGCATCGAGCACGATGAGCACCGTGTAGGCCGTGCCCAGGTCGACGCCGGTGTAGACCGGGCCACGGATTGTTTTGGGGGCACGCCCGCCCATGCGCGGCGTACCTGCATTCCCCAACATCATTACCGCATCGGTGCGGGCCAACAGTTCATTTAACCGTGGGTTGATTGGATCTGGCTGTTCACTTCGTTGACGGCTCAATTTACGTGCTACCTCCCGTGATTCGTGAAGACGTGAGAGTGTGATGCGTGAAAACGTGATTCGTGAAGACGTGAGAGTGTGATGCGTGAAAACGTG
>JAYRNS010000390.1:0-7921 GCA_041912075.1 Anaerolineae bacterium | reverse complement strand
GGATCGAGCGTGCCGGCGTGGCCAATTTTTTTTACGCCGGTCGCACGGCTCACAAAATCAACCACCCAACGCGACGTGCACCCGGCCGGCTTGTGCAAGTTGAGCAAACCAAACACGTCGCTCACGCGGTCGACTCCGCCTCCCCCGCAGGCACGGGTGTCATCTCGAACGCGGGCTGCGCATAACCCTGGCGCGCCAGGCTGGCATCGACGGCAGCGATGACCTGGCGACGCGCCTGTGGTAACGGTCCAGACACCGTACAGCCGGCCGCCTGCGGATGCCCGCCGCCGCCCAGGACCAGCGCAGCCTCCGCCACATCGAAACCGGGCCGCGCCCGCATGCTGACCTCGACCGTGCCGTTGCGTTCCGTGAACAGAATCGCCATGTCGGCTTCGTTGGCGGTCAGCAAAAAGCCTGAGAGACCCGTGTCGCCACTGTTGTCGCTTACACCATGCCGCGCCCGGTCCGCCGCCGTGAGTTCACTCCAAACCACACGCCCGTGGCGCTGGGCACGGTGCAGCGCCTCACCCCACAGATGCAGACCAGCGAGCGACCGTCGCTCCAGGGTCAAATCCATGATCTGAAAGAGTGAAGCGCCGTGGTTTGCCAGATCGGCAGCCATGGTCAGGGTCGCGGCGGTTGTGCTGCTGGTACGAAAGCCACGTGTATCGGTAACGATCCCGGTCAAAAGCGTAGTGGCCAGCTCCACTGACAGCGGAACGGCCAGCGTGACCGCCAGCCGGTACAGCATCTCGGCCGTGGCTGCGGCATGCGGATCGACCCAATTGATCGTACCAAACTGGACGTTGGTCGCGTGATGGTCGATATTGACGATGGCGCGCGCCGTGCCGCCGTGCTGAGTGAACAGATCACCCAGGCGGCGTTCGTCGCTGGCGTCGAGCGCAATCACGAGGTCGAACGGGCCGGTCGCTTGCCGCACGATACGTGGAAAACCGGGGAGGAACCGAAACAGTTCGGGCATCGTATCCGCAAGACCCAAGACTGCGGGACGCGCAAAATGATCGACGATGGCACCCATGGCCAGCAGCGAGCCAATGGCATCCCCGTCTGGTGAAATGTGCGAGACCACCAGCACCGAACTGGCCTGCGCCAACTGCGCAGCCAGTTCGGGTGCCAGGTCCGTTACCGTAGCAACATTCATCGTCATTTGGTCATGATTGGGGTGCGGGGGTGTCTTCCGGATCAGTCGAGGGTTCTGCATCCGCTGGTTGCACGGCAATCTCAGACAGCAGCTGGTCGATGCGTTGCGCACGCGTCTCGGTGCGATCCAGGTGAAAACTCAGTTCGGGTGTGAGGCGCAGGTTGACGTGTTCGGCCAGCTTGCGTCGCAGAAAGCCGCTGGCATGCAGCAGTGCGCGCCGTGCATCGCGCTCGGCGATCGGATCGTCTTCCAACACCGAATAGTAGATGCGCAGGTGACGCATGTCTTCGCTGATTTCGACGTCGGACACGCTCACCGGGGCAAGCCGCGGGTCAGCCAGCTCGCCACTCAAGATGAGCGCCAACTCTTCGCGCAGCAATCCATTGACCCGTGCCCGTCGGTGGCTGGTCATACTCGCCTAACGTACCCTTTCCATCTTGTAGGCCTCCAGGATGTCGCCGACGGCGTAGTCGTCGAACTTTTCCAGTTGGATGCCACATTCGAAGCCGGCCTTGACTTCGGGCACGTCTTCCTGGAACCGTTTGAGTGAGGCCATGCGGCTGGTGGCGACGACGTCAGTACCACGTTTGACTCGAATCAGCGAACCACGCGTGACCAGACCGCTGAGCACCATGCAGCCAGCGACTCTCCCGTACTTGCTGAGCTTGAAGACCTGGCGCACTTCCACCTGACCCTGGATCAACTCCCGATAGACCGGTTCGAGCATTCCCTTGAGTGCCAGCTCGACGTCTTCGAGCAAATTATAGATCACGTCGTAGGTACGGACATCGACACCCTGGTTATCGGCCAGCTTCTGCGCCGCGCTGTCGGACTGCACGTTGAAACCAATCACGATCGCCCGCGAGGCCGAAGCCAGCGTGATATCGGATTCGCTGATGTTGCCAGTGCCCTGCAGCAGAATCCTGATTTTGACCTCTTCGCCGTTCAGGCGGTTGAGCGAGTTGACGATCGGCTCCAACGATCCTTGAAAATCGGCCTTGAGAATCAGGTTGAGTTCTTTGACCTGGCCAGCCTGCATCTTCTGGAACACGTCTTCCAGGCTGATCATCTTGACCGGCGCCTCGCTGGGTGTGGTGGGGTGCACCATCTGCCAGGCGGCTACTTCATTACGCGCCGTCGCCGCATCGGGCATGGCGCGGAAGGTATCGCCCGAGGTCGGCACCTGCGGCAGACCCATCACCCGCACTGGCATCGCCGGCGGTGCCTGGTTGACCGGGTTGCCCTTGTCGTCGAACATGGCACGCACGCGCCCGCTGACGCCGCCGATCACCATGATATCGCCGATCTTCAGCGTACCGCTCTGCACAAGCATCGTGGCAATCACACCGCGACGCGGGTCCTGCTCGCTTTCGATCACGGTGCCCAACGCCAGCCCTTCGGCATTGACCAGGAGGGGGTTGATTTCGGCCACCAGCAGAATGTTCTCCAGCAGGTCCTCGATGCCGCGCTTGAGCTTGGCCGAAACCGGGACACAGATCACGTCACCACCCCACTCTTCGATCAGCAGGTCAACGTCGGCCAGCTCCTGTTTGACACGATCGGGGTTGGCATTCGGTTTGTCGACCTTGTTGAGCGCCACGATGATCGGGACCTGGGCAGCCTTGGCGTGGCTGATGGCTTCCTTGGTCTGCGGCATGACACCGTCGTCGGCCGCGACGACCAGGACGACGATGTCGGTGACCTGGGCACCACGCGCCCGCATGGCCGTGAAGGCCTCGTGACCTGGCGTGTCGAGAAAGGTGATCTTGCGACCACCCAGCTCGACCTGGTAGGCACCCATCCGCTGGGTAATGCCGCCCGCCTCGCCTTCGACGACGTTGGTTTTACGAATCGCGTCGAGCAGGGTCGTTTTGCCATGGTCGACGTGACCCAAAACCGCCACCACCGGCGGGCGTACCACCAGCCCTTCCGTGGATTGGCTCTCCATGATCTGCTGGCGCAGCGTCTTGGGTGACGTATCAGCCGCAGTGGGACCCACTTCCTCGGGCACAGCCACCGGGATCGGCTTGACATCGACGCCAAATTCGGAGCCAAGGATCACCGCGGTATCGAAATCGATCGACTGCGTGATGGGGGCCATGATGCCGTAGTTCATCAAGACCTTGATCAGATCGATTGGGCTTTCCTGCAGCATGCCGGCCAGATCCCGCACGGTAATCGCCGGTGGGATCTCGATTTCGGTCGGTTTTGCCGGTTTGGCGGGGGCTGCCGGCTGCGGCGCCGGCGACCGGACAGGTGCCCCCGGGGCGGGGCGTGCCCCGCGATGGCTGTCACCAGGCCGGTGACCGCCGCTGCGTGACCGGTTGGCATTGGCTGGACGGTTGCCATCGGGGCGCGATCGTTGAGCATTTTGCCCTGGGCGGTCAGCTGGCCGCGACCGGTTTTGGCCACCGGCTGCGGGGGCTGTGTCCCGGCGGCCGTCAGACCGTGGTTCGGATCGATTCGGGCTGCCCGCTGGCGGTGTGCCTTTGTCATTGGCTGGGCGCACATTGCCCGGTGCGGTTGATTTCGACTCGCTGGTGCGTGCCGGCGCTGGATTATCTCTACCAGTACTGTTGCGAACCTGTTGATCCTGCTGGGCACGTTGCGGTTCTTGTGTTGGTTTTGTCTTGACACTAGATGCCATAAATGCCTCCCTGAAAGGCCATTCTGCCTCATACTAATACACACCGATCGCATGATCTCACGCGCGGCGATAAATCCGCCGCCAGCGGCGCGGTTTATTTCGCCGGCCGGTGGCAAGACGAGTTACGTCCACACCCGCCAGCCCAGGTTGGCCAAACCGGTGCAGACCTGGCTGCCTGTGCGGGGTGATCTTCGCACGTCGTCACGCGTAATCCGTGTTGTTTTTCAAGCGAGCTTTGAGGCAGGACGAAGCGGATCAGGAAGAGGGGCAAGGGGTGGAGAAATGCGCAAATACGTGGTTCAAATCACATAGATGCACTCCACCACCAACGCCCCGCGCCTGCGGCGCTTCATCATGCGCTCTCGGATGCCTGTCCGATTCATACCTTTTCCGGCGCCCCGTTCCGAGGTCCGCCGCCCCACGCTACTCCTTGTTAGCCGTCTCATTCGTCGTCCGCCGGCAGCGTGGCCGCATAAGCGGCCACTGCTGCCAGTTCGTCTGCGGTCAAGATCGTACGCAGTGCCCGGTTGAGGGCATTGCTGTTGAGTGCGCGTGCCCAACAGGTTGGGCGCTGGCAGAGATAGGCGCCACGGCCGGCGCGTTTGCCGGTGGTATCGATCAGTACGCCATCGTCCGGTGTGCGTACGATACGGATGAGCGCCCGTTTCCCCTGGACCTCACGGCAGATCACGCACATCCGCTGCGGGACGTGGCGTCCTTTGCCCTTCACCGTTATTCTTCCTCGAATTCACCCCAGCCGCGCCCTTCACGTTTGTGGCGGCGGACCGAGACCACCTCACCCCGCGATTCGTCAAACACGTAGCGGGTCTTTTTGCTCTTCTTCTTCTTACGATCAGCGTCGCTGCCTTCATCATACTCGAACGGCTTGTCGCCGATAAAGTCGGGTATATATTCGCGATACGGGATCGTCTCGCCGTCCGTCACTTCTGCGGAACCTTCTGCGGCACCAGCCACGACCGTACGGTCACCCGTCGTTGCGGTCTGATCGCTGGCCAGCTCTTCCTGGAGGGTTGGCACTTCTTCTCCAGTCGTTTCGCCCGCCAATTCGTCGCGTGGTCCGGCTGGCACCACTTCGACCACTGGTAATTCAGGTTCCGTAAGGACCGGCATCGATTCGGGGAATGCTTCGCTGACGGGCGGCCCCGTGCGTTCGCGCAGAATCTGTTCGGCCAGGGCCAGAATGTCACGATCGGGCGCGAGCGCTGCCTGACGTGCCCGCTCAATAAACGTCTGCGCCACGTTTTCCTGAATGGCTTCTGTCTCGCTCTTGATATCGATGCGCCAACCGGTCAGCTTGGCTGCCAGACGAGCGTTCTGCCCCTCTTTGCCGATTGCCAGCGACAGCTGCCGGTCGGGCACGACGACGACGGCGGTCTTGGCATCCCCACTGTCGTCCAGGTACACGTCGTTGACCTTGGCCGGGCTGAGGGCGTTGGTAATGAACGTCCTGACCTCCGGGCCCCATTCGACCACGTCGATCTTTTCACCGTTGAGCTCATTGACGATATTCTGGATGCGCACACCGCGCATACCCACGCACGACCCAACCGGATCGATACCGTACTGGGCAGCGACCACAGCCACCTTCGAACGCTGGCCCGGTTCACGGGCGATACTCTTGATTTCGACCGTACCGTTGGCAATTTCTGGCACTTCCAGCTCCAGCAGACGGCGCAGCATGTTTTTGTGCGTGCGCGACAGCTTGAGCAGGGGGCCACGTGTCCCGCGATGCACTTCAACCAGGAAAGCCCGAATGCGGCCGTTGACCCGATAGCGTTCGTTAGGAATCTGCTCGGCTTTGGGTAGGATGGCCTCGCCGCGTTCTAACGCCACTGTGACGTCGCCAGAGTTGTGGTCGATGCGCTGTACCGTGCCGCTGACGATCTCGTTCTCTTTGTCGGCGAACGTTTTGTAGGTGGCTTCGCGTTCGGCTTCGCGAATCCGCTGCAGAATGACCTGTTTGGCAGTTTGCGCGGCAATACGCCCGAAATTGGCCGGTGTCGTTTCGATGTTGACGATATCGCCCAATTCGGCTTTTTTGTCGATGGCTTTGGCGCCGGCCAACGTAATCTCGTTTTTGCCATCCACGACCTGCTCTACCACCTGCCGCTGGGCAAAGACACGCAGCTGGCCCGAGTCCTGATCGATTTTGACCAGAACATTGCCGGTCGCGCCAAAGTTACGTTTATAGGCCGATACCAACGCGGCTTCGATGGCCTCGATGACCACATCGCGTTGCAGCGCCTTTTCGGCGCAGATCTGGTTAACGGCCATGATTAGTTCGTTTCGCATGCCGTCTCCAAACTCCTCATACAGGCAGAGTACACTGGTACGATTTCAGCACAATTTCCCAAAACCTGGCAAAAAGAAAAGTGGGGGATAGGCCCACTTTTGCACAAGGTGACAGGTCTGCTACGGGCGCTATTGTAGCACAAGCCGCGTGGTCATGCAAATAGTCGTGGCCAATTCTCGCTACTGGTGATTGCGTTGGTATCATGGTATAATCAAGCCATTCGTGGTTCTTATCTTAATTGCACAAGGGGGCAGATCATGCCGGTTTCTCAGGCTGCGTCTGATCAATACGACAGTCACGAGCATCGAGGAGGTGCGGCCACGACCGTCGAAGCCACGCCTGGCAACGGTCAGGCCGTACGCTCGGCGGTCGCCAAGGATATTCTGGCCAAGTGCCAGGGTGCGTTCATGGAAGCACGCATTGCCATGAACCAGGGGTATTATCCTTATTTCTTGCCGCTGGCCGAGAACGAAGGCACGGAGGTTGAATATCACGGGCGGCGGCTCATCATGGCAGGGTCCAACAACTACCTGGGCTTGACGACCGACGAGCGGGTCAAACAGGCCGCGATCGAGGCCATCAAACGCTATGGCACCAGTTGTACGGGTTCGCGTTTTTTGAATGGCACGCTGGAGATGCACGAACAGTTGGAGCACGAGCTGGCCGATTACGTTGGCAAACAAGCAGCCCTGGTCTTCAGCACCGGCTTCCAGGTCAACCTGGGCACGATCTCGGCGCTGGTCGGCCGCGATGACTATGTCGTGGTCGATCGTGACGACCACGCCAGCATCGTCGATGGCTGCCGGCTGGCCCTGGGTGACATGAAACGTTTTCACCACAACAATGCTCACGACCTGGAGCGGGTTCTGGACCGCCTGCCCGCGGACAAGGGCAAGCTCGTCGTAGTCGACGGTGTCTTCAGCATGGGTGGGGATATCGCACCCCTGCCCGCTTACATCCCTGTCTGCAAAGCGTACGGTGCCCGGCTGATGGTCGACGATGCGCACTCGATCGGCGTCCTGGCCGGCGGGCGTGGGACGGCCGCCCACTTTGGGGTGATCGATGACGTCGACCTGATCATGTGCACCTTCAGCAAGTCGTTTGCCTCGCTCGGCGGTTTTATCGCCGGCGAAGAAGAGGTGATGCATTATGTCAAACACAGCGCACGGTCGTTGATTTTTAGCGCATCGATGCCACCCTCGAATACGGCTGCCGCGCTGGCGTCCTTGCAGATCATGCGCGAGGAGCCGACGCGCGCGGATCGTGTGCTGGCCAACGCCCAGCGGGTGCGCACCGGTCTGCAGGCGCTGGGCTTTGACACCGGTCAGAGCGAAACCGCGATTGTGCCGGTGATCATCGGGGATGACATGAAGACCATCTTCGTGTGGAATGCCCTGTTCAAGGCCGGTGTCTTTGTCAACCCCGTCCTCCCGCCGGCCGTCCCCCCCAACCAGGCGCTGCTGCGCACGAGTTACATGGCGACCCATACCGACGAGCAGCTGGATCAGGTCATCGACATTTTTGGGCGCGTCGGCAAACAGTTTGGGTTGATTTAGGCAACGATGCGTGCACTCGTCACCGGTGCCACCGGTTTTGTGGGTGCCAACATCGTTGCCGCCCTGAATCAGGCTGGCTGGGCCGTGCGCGTGCTGCACCGGCCGCAGTCGCGTCTTACCGCCCTGGCAGGGCTGAACTATGAATCGGCCTTGGGCGACGTGTTGGACGCCGATTCGGTGCTGGCCGCGGTGCGCGGGTGTCAGGTAGTGTTTCACGCCGCCGGTGTGGCCGACTATTGGCG
>JAYRNS010000389.1:0-3422 GCA_041912075.1 Anaerolineae bacterium | reverse complement strand
GGCCCACTGTGCGCGCACACTCGGGTGTGCCTCAATACGCTGGTACATCAGGGGTTGGGTAAAACCTGGCTCATCACCCTCGTTGTGTCCGTGCCGCCGGTAACCGATCAGGTCGATCAGGAAGTCACGCCGGAATTCCTGGCGGTAGGCCAGTGCGAGACGCGCCACCTCCAGACACGCCATGGGATCGTCGGCATTGACGTGTACGACCGGGATTTTGAAGCCTTTGGCCAGGTCGCTGACGTAGAGGGTGCCAACCACCTCATCCTTTGTTGCGGTGAAGCCAACCTGGTTGTTGGCGATGATGTGGATCGTGCCGCCGGTCGTGTAGCTGTCGAGCCGGGCGACGTTGAGGGTTTCGGCAACAATGCCTTGACCGGGGAAAGCTGCATCCCCGTGGATGACGATCGGCAGCGAGGCATCGGGATAAAACACCGGCTCACCGCGCCGGTCGACGCGGCTGCCGGCGGCGCGGGCCATGCCTTCGACGACGGGGTTGACAAATTCGAGATGGCTAGGGTTGGGTACCATCGCGACCACCAGGCGAACTGGCTCACCGGTGCGCAGGGTGCGCTGAGCGCCCTTGTGGTACTTCACGTCACCCGTCCAGCCCAGGTCTTCACGGATCGTAAAATTCTGGCCGCGCACCGGGTCTTTGAACTCGGCCAGGATCTGGCTGACCGGCTTGTTGAGCACGTGGGCCAGCACGTTGAGCCGGCCGCGGTGAGCCATGCCGATCAATGCCGTGCAGATGCCGCGGTCAACGGCCGCCCGCAGGATCTCGTCGAGGATAGGAACCAGCATGTCCAGACCCTCGATCGAGAAACGGGTCTTGCCAGGAAAGGTGCGCTGCAGAAAAAGCTCGAAGGCTTCGACCTGAGTCAGTCGCGCCAGCAGGGCACGGGCTGCGTCACCCTCCATGGCCGGTCGAAAGCGGTGCGATTCGGCGGCGTGACGCAGCCAGGTCCGCTCCTCCGGTGTACGGATATGGTCGTAGTCGTAACCCATGGTGCTGGTATAAACAGCGCGCAACCCCTCGATGGCAGCGGCAGCGGTGGTCGTGCGCGCCGCGACCGGTCCGCGCACCAGGCTGGCCGGAAGCCGCTGCAGATCGTCCGCTGTGAGACCATAAGTGGCCAATTCCAGCGCTGGGTCCCCCGGAGGGGTGGTTCCGAGCGGGTCAAGGCTGGCAGCCAGGTGTCCATAGTCGCGGATCGCCTGCGCCAGGTTGACGACATCCATAATCCTATCATTGTCGGGAGGGGGTCCACCAGGTTGGGTGGCGATGGGTGCAACTGGCTGTGGCTGCCAGTGAGCAAACAGTGCCTGTGTCGCCGCATCGACAGACTGAGGATCCTGCACGAAACGATCGTACAGCTCGAGAATGTAACCTGCGTTGGGGCCGTGAAAGTCGTGCCAGAGGTCCATAAGTCACCCGTTTGGCTGTGGTCGATTGCGCCGGAAGGATGCAGCTGCTGCCGGCAGTGTAGACATTAGTTTACACCAGGAGACGGATTCGATCAAACAAATTGGGAGTATGAAGTAGGGAGTACGGAGTAAGGGTATTGGCAGCATTGGGAACGGATTACTGTCAACAGATTTCGGGAACGAATTTCCTGGAGCGCTGTCGTTGCCGGCGGGGGAGCGGATCGAACGGGAGCGCCGAACGCCGGTTCGGCGGGGTGCTCCTATTGCCGACGCTTTATTGTCGTGCGGAGGTGTGATACAATGAAATTGGATGATGTGGCGCTGGTATGCCGGGCACATGCGCTCGCCGACTTCGAGAGGGGCCACTTACCGCTGTCGCGGCGGCGTCAGGTGGCTGTCGGGCGCTGGCGGGCGGCGGTTGATATGATGGAGCCACATGTGGAGGCGGAAATGAACCTGGTGTGGGTTTGGTTTGTGATTGCGATTCTCTTTTTCCTGGGCGAGGTGTTTACCGCGGGTTTTGTGCTGGCTGCCTTTGGCGTGGGCGCATTGGTTGCGACCCTGGCGGCGTTGTTGGACGCGACGCTGCCGGTGCAGCTGATCGTGTTTATCATCACTTCAGGGGTTGGTGTCTTATTGAGCCGGCGCTTTGCCGATCGGGTCACCGGGCCACAAGCCCAGGGTGTGGGGATCGATCGGGTCATTGGTAAACAGGCTGTCGTGTTGGAGGCGATCGACCCGCTGACGGCGACTGGTTTGGTGCGTGTAGAGCGTGAGGAGTGGCGTGCTGATGCCGCCGACAACGTGCCGATTGCGGCTGGTAAGGTCGTCCAGGTCCTGGCTGTCGAAGGCACGCGGCTCAAGGTTCGTCAGATGTCCGGCAATGACACCACACCTGCGGCGTGACGAGGGCTGGTTCCGGCTGCATAACCACCACGGGGGTGAAAGCATCTTTTATCTTCTGGCTCGTGGTGGGCTGGCCAGGGACACTCGTAGATTTTCCCGAATAGGAGGCGAACCATGTTAGTGCCCGTTTTGATTCTGATTCTGCTGGCGGTGTTTATCTTCATCATCGCCGCACTCAGCATTCGCATCGTCGCACCCTACGAGAAAGCGGTGGTGGAGCGGCTGGGTCGCTACGTGCGTACGGCGTCGCCCGGCCTGACGTTTATCGTGCCGTTCATCGATACCTTGCGCAAAGTCGACATGCGTGAGCAGGTGGTCGATGTCCCGGCACAGGAGGTGATCACCAAGGACAACGTGGTGGTGACCGTCGATGCCATCGTGTACTACGAGGCGACCGACCCGGTGAAACTGGTCTACAACGTCGTCGACTTTTACCAGGCCGCCACCAAACTGGCGCAGACCAACCTGCGTAACGTGGTGGGTGAAATGGAGCTCGACCAGGCACTGACGTCACGTGAAGTGATCAATACCAAGCTGCGCACGGTCCTCGACGATGCCACGGACAAATGGGGTGTACGTGTGGTGCGTGTCGAAATCAAACGCATCGACCCGCCGGCCGACGTGACCCAGGCCATGCACCGCCAGATGAAGGCCGAGCGCGAGAAACGCGCCGACATTCTGCAAGCCGAGGGCCAGCGCCAGGCCAAGATTCTGGCCGCCGAAGGGGAAGCCGAGGCGGTGCGCCGGGTCGCCGAGGCCCAGCGTTACAAGCTGGAGGTCGAAGCCGCCGGCCAGGGCAATGCCATCACGACGGTATTCAACGCCATTCGTAACGCGCAGCCCGACGACAAGCTGATTGCCATCCAATACCTGGAGACACTCAAAGTCGTCGCTGACGGCCAGTCGACCAAACTAATCCTGCCCTACGAGGCGTCGGCCCTGTTGGGGGCTGTGGCGGGGGTCAAGGAGATTTGGGGCGAGGTGAAGAAGTAACCGCTGCAGTATCCCGCCGCCGTGGGTCGATCATTCCCCAATCACCCCCGGCGGCGCAACCCTCAATCTAAAATCAAAAATCAAAAATCGTCGGT
>JAYRNS010000388.1:0-5127 GCA_041912075.1 Anaerolineae bacterium | reverse complement strand
GTACGTGACAGCCGTAATCGGCAAAAAACCCGGTTGGCGCAATCATCAGGATGCGCAGCGGGCGCAGGCGATGGGTCAGGTCAGGTGCTGGCAACGCAACGACCCTTCGGGCTTCTCGCGGCAGGCGGTGGTCTGGGAGCTACCCATCCAGCCAATTCGTCCCGGATTGACCGCCAGTCATGGGGACCCGCGGGGTAACTTCTGGTCACCACGCCCCCAAAAAGCTCAAGCCGGCTTGCGCCACAGCTGGGTACGGAAGCGCCACAGTTCCCTGAACGCACGCAGAATGACGTGCGGCTTGGCCCCGGTTGGACTACCCGCGGTACGCGGCAGATGGCTGACCGGTACTTCTTTGATCGAAAAACCGGCCCGCTTGGCCCGTACCAGAAACTCGGCGCTGAAAGTTGCGCCGCGTGATTGGATCTGTGGCCCCACCGTCACGATGACCTGCCGCCGGAAAAGCTTGAAGGCGCAGTCGATGTCACGTGCCGTGTAACCAAACAACACGGTCACCAGCCCGCTCCAGCCTTTGCCAAAAAACACACGCAGTGGTGGATCACGGCGCGGCGCCCGAAAGCCGACGACCATATCCGCCGCGTCGATGTGCGGCAGCAAACGATCGATCTCTTCCAGGCGGAACTGGCGGTCTGAATCGGTAAAAAAGATCAGGTCTTTGCTGGCGTTGGTAATGGCCGTGTAGACCGCGGCCCCATAACCCTGGTTGACCGGGTGGTCGATGGGACGCAGCTGCGGGTACTGCTGGGCCAGCTGGCGCAGCACCTCGCCGGTGCGATCCTTGCTGCCATCATTGGTCACCACGATCTCGAAATCGCTCGTGCGCGTCCGCAGCACGTCGACCACGTCTTTGATCATGCCGGGCAGGTTGAGCTCTTCGTTGTATGCCGGCATGCATACGGAAATACTTGGCACGGAATTACCCTTTTTGATCCGGTTTGGGCGATCGGCGGCGGATCCCGAAGAGCCGCTGCACGTTGGTGGGTGGGGCTTCTTGCAGCGGCACAGCTTCCGGGAAACCCTGGTAACGATCGACCAGCCACTGGGCACGGGCTTCCAGGGCCTGTCCGAACAACTCCGACAGGGCCGGATGATCGCCGGCCATCAGGGCCGTGCGCCAGGTGTCCAGCTGGGTCATGTAGACATCCAGCCAGCGCAGCAGGTTGCTCCCGTTGGCCAGTGTGGCGCTGGCCAACGCCGCGGCGCCACCCGAACCCAGTTGCGTCGCCGTGTCGAACGCACCCCCGGCCAGCCGCCGAACCTCGCGCCAGGTTCCCTCCTGGCGCACCATGCTCAACAACGCGGCCGCCAGCAGGACTGGCAGATTGGCGGTTACAGCCACCAGGCCGTCGTGTTCGGCGGGATCGAGGAAGAGCGGCTGGGCCTGGATGGCCTCCACCATCTCCACCACCACCTGGATGGCCTCGGGCGAGGTCTGCGGTTGGGCCACGATGGCGTACATGGCACGCTGATAGAGCTGGGGCGATGCCGCGCGCCGGTCTACCGATCCCGTCTGAACGATAGGATGCCCGCCCACGAAATAGACGTGGCTGGGCAGGTGCTCGGTTGCCCACTGCATCACCGCGGCTTTGGTACTGGCCGTATCGGTCACAACGCAGCCGGGTTTGAGCACCGGGCCGATCACCTCGAACAGGTCGCGCATTTCGGCCAACGGTACCGCCAGCACGACCAGGTCGGCCTTCTCCACCGCACGCACCAGGTTCCATTCGGTCCGGTCGACCGCCTTTGCCTTGAGGGCAAAGCTGCTCGCGTCCGGTTCTTTGTCGTGCCCGACGATGCGGAAGCTGGCGAGGCCGCTCGCTTTGAGTGCCAGACCGAGCGCGGTGCCGATCAACCCCAGGCCCACGATGGTGATCTGCGCTGTGGTTTGTTCAGCCGGGTTTGTTTGCCGTCCCAATGGTGTCATAACTCGTCATCCACTTTCTGCAGGGCCTGCAGCAGTACTACCAGCTGCGGTTCCGCCGCGTGCACGCCGGCAAGCGGTGTCTGGTGCTGTGCGATCAACCACGCTGTCCGTGCCGAGCAGCCGGCGGCCAGAGCCTGTTGTGCGCCCAACGCGGGATGGTGGACCGATACGTAGAACGGATAGCGCACGCTGTTTGCCGCCGCGGGTTGGGCCAGGCGGTGCAGGACGTGCCGCCCCGGTGTCACCGCCTTCAACAGCACCAGCGCCACGCGATGCCAGATACGGATGTGACCCGCTTTGGCCACGTCGTGCAGCAGTGCGGCGGCCAGCAGGTCGGCATCACGATACCCCGCGTGCTGCAGGGCCGCGTAAACATCGAGACTGTGGCGCTGGTCAGCGGCCGGCATCCTGCAAAACAAATCGAGTCCCGCTGGCGGCAGCACACTGCCCAGCGCCGCGACCTCCGCCGGCGTCACCCGGGCCTGCAGTGCGGCAAAAAACTGCTGCACGCGGTAGTGCACGCGTCGCAGCCAACCGGCCATCATGCGCACACATCAAAATCCAAGCAGCACACGCGACAGCGTCTGGACCGGCGGCATAATGACGTTACCCAAGATGTTGCCGGGCAGAACGATCAGCGCCAGCAGCAGCAGCGACCCGTATGGCGCAATCCTCAGCAAAGTCTGGCGCAGCTCCACCGGCAGCAGGTTGGCCAGGATGTTGAAACCATCGAGTGGTGGAATCGGCAGCAGATTGAACACAAACAAGAGCACATTGATGAAGACGAAGTTGGCGGCAATCAGGTACACCGTACGGTTGTCGATGGGCACCAGCTGCACAATGACACCCGCGATCGCAGCCAGCGCCAGGTTGGACAGTGGCCCCGCCACCGACACCAGGATCGAGCTCAGCTGTTGGTTGCCGCGCAAGCGCCCCGGGTTGACCGGCGTCGTGGCCCAACCAAACCCAAACAGCAGCATCATCGCACTGCCCACCGGGTCCAGGTGACGCAGCGGGTTGAGCGTGATACGTCCATAATACCGTGGCGTCGGGTCACCCAGGCGGTCGGCCACGATGGCGTGGGCCAGCTCGTGCACAGGAAATGAAATCAGCAGCACCAGCACGCGTGCGATCAGCTCATCCGTGGAAACGTAGTTGCTAAACAGCAGCAGGATCAACAGACCCAAAACGACGGCTGCCGACAGTATTTTCTGTTGGCTTGATAGATTCGACCAGTTTATCATAATCCTCTTGTCAACCGTCCTGGCGGCGTGGCCGGCGCCCGCGCCACCACAACCACCCGGCAACCAGTGCCAGCACGCCGGCCAGACCCCACCACACCGCGGTGCTCAAACCAAACAACCCCTCTGGCTGCGCCGTGGCCTCCACGATATCATCATACGTGGTGCGGGTGCCGGTGGTTTCGACCTCTTCCAGTTTGTAATAGTAGGTCTGGCCAGGCTCGACCTGTTCATCCTTGAAGGCATACTTGCCGCCCACGACCGGATCGGCCTGGCTGGGGATCAGGCTGGTGTTGATCTGCGTGTATTCACCGTCACGCGCGGTGCTGCGAAAGACGTTGAAGCCGCTGGTGTTGACTTCACTTTCCGTCGTCCACGTAATCTCGATCGGCGCCGCCCGCGCCGCACAGCTCGTCAGGGCCAGGACCATGAAAAGCACAATTGGCAGCCAGATACGCTTGTTCAATGCGAGAACCCCAATCCAAAATCTTTATCCAACAACCCCGTCCACTGCACCGGCTCGCCGGAGGGCCTGACCACCGTCACCTTGACCGGCCAGGCCTGTGCACCAGCCTGTTTTTGCATGCGCAGAGTATAGTTGCCGGCCTGGTTGATGGTCTGCGGTAAATCATACACAAATCGCACCTGGTGGGTGGCGCCAGGCGCCAGGACGAAATAACCTTCCCAGCTCTGGACGCCATCTTTCGCTGGCCCAACAGACTCCGACCCTGGCTCCAGACCGCTGCTTGTGCGCAGCGTCGATCCGGCGGGCACGAACACCCGCAGGTAGTCGAAGTAACACCGGTTCATCATATCTTCGTACGTATCACCGTAGCGCGCTTCGGCGACGCAGGGCTGGTCGGAGGGTGGCGACGTGTGCTGGTAGTCGATGACCAGTTCGGCGCGCGGCGGCGCATCGTCTGCCAGAGTTACGGTGTAGCTGATGCTTTGTGTGATCCGCGGATTGACCTTGTTCCAGCCCACGTTGCTGTCAACCGCCATCCAGAAATCGCCCGCGCCTGGGTCAACCGCACCGTTCCAGTGGTTTTGTGCCAGCAACGCTTCGACCGCCGGATCGTTGACCGACACCTGCAGCTGGCGCTTCTCGAGCGCTTCCTTGATCACCCATGCCAGGGGACCTGGTTTGACCTCACCGGACTGGACCTTGGCCAGGGCACCCTGCATCAGGTCACCCATAAAATCCTTGCGGTGGCCCCACCAGTCGGAGGTTTGCGCTTGCTCGACGGTGCCACCCGCTTCGGCCGGCTGCGCCCACACCGTGCGCATGGCGGTGACGATGTTGTCGCCGGTGATCGGCTCCTGGTAGCCGGGCAGCTCCAACGGTCCCAAGGCGGACACCAGGGCGCGCACAAAATCGAGATCGAACGCCACGACGCCATCGGTGGCAACCTTCTGGTCCTGGGCGTACAGGGCCTGGGCGGCACGTGCGCTGGTCGGGAAATCGGGCCACCAGTTGGCATCGCGCAGGGCCAGCACTTCAGCCTTCATGTATTTCAGCAGCGGTTCAGGTGCATCGGGGTGCGGGTTGGTCCAGTCATCGACCGCGTACGAATCCTGCAGGGCAGCATCCATCCGTCCCCGGTCGAACTTGAGCAGCCCCACCCCGCTGATGAAGCCACCGGTGCCGCGCAGCTCGTCGTTGTTCTGCGCCAGCAGCAGGTAACTGCGTGCTCCCTCTGCGCCCAGTAACGCCGGTGCCACCTGCACCCCCTGCGTTACCGTTTGCAGCAGCGGCAGAGCGCGGTCGAATTGGGCAATCCATGACTGGCTGCGCTGCGACAGTTGGGCCGGATCGAGTTGGGCCCGCGCAGTTTGTGCTGCGGTCAGCTTTTCCGCCACTTGCTGAAACGCGGGTGCCGCCTCCGCCAGGGCTGGCACGACCCGCGGCAGCAAACCCTGGCCGGTCGATTCGTCCTGCCAGGC